>NZ_JBFAQM010000014.1:0-196224 GCF_040677315.1 Actinoplanes sp. NPDC049316
CGGCGTCGTGCTCATCTCGCACAACATGAACGACGTCTTCGCCGTCTCCGACCGCATCGCCGCCCTCTACCTCGGCCGGATGGCCGCCCAGGTCAAGACCAGCGACGTCACGCACGCCCAGGTCGTCGAGCTGATCACGGCCGGCCGCAGCGGAAACCTCGGCCTGCCGCCCGAGAAGCCGGCCGCCGCCGGATTCGCCGACCTCACGCCCCCGGGAGCCGACGTATGACACCCACGACGACCACCAGCGGGCCGGTCCAGGTCGTGAAGCCGACGGTCGCCGGCCACCTGCACGACTACTGGGGCCGGGTGCGCGGCGGCGACATCGGCAGCCTGCCCGCCATCCTCGGCCTCATCGTGCTCTGCCTGATCTTCGGCACCGCCCGGCCGACCTTCTTCAGCGCGGTCAACTTCGCCAACCTGTTCTCGCAGGGCGCGGCGGTCATCTTCATCGCGATGGGCCTGGTCTTCGTCCTGCTGCTGGGCGAGATCGACCTCTCGGCCGGCTTCGCGAGCGGCGTCTGCGGCGCGGTGATGGCCATCCTGCTCACCGACCACGGCTGGGACTGGTACAGCGCGATCCCGGTCGCCCTGGTGACCGGCCTGGTCATCGGCTTCGCGCTGGGCTTCCTGGTGTCCAAGGTCGGCATCCCGTCCTTCGTGGTCACCCTCGCCGCGTTCCTCGCGTTCCAGGGCATCCTGCTGATGCTGCTCAGCGGCGGCAAGAACATCTCGATCCGCGACAAGTTCGTGCTCTCCCTCGCGAACAACAACATGTCGGTCGGGCTCAGCTGGGCGCTCGCGCTCATCGCGATCGTCGGGTACGCCGCGGTCCAGTTCCTGCGGATCCGCGGGCGGGCCGCGCGCGGGCTGGTGACCGATCCGCTGGGTATCGTGCTGGCACGGATCGTCTCGCTGGCCGTACTGCTGCTGGCGGCGGTCGCCGTCCTGACCCAGGAGCGCAGCATCAACCCGTTGATCATTTCGGTGAAGGGCGTGCCGATCGTCGCCCCGATCATCGCGGTGGTGCTGATCGTCTGGACGTTCGTGCTCGGGCGGACCACGTACGGCCGGCACGTCTACGCGGTCGGCGGCAACAAGGAGGCCGCGCGCCGCGCCGGCATCCCGGTCGACCGGATCCGCATCTCGGTCTTCGTGATCGGCTCGTTCATGGCCTCGATCGGCGGCATCGTCGCCGCGAGCCGGGCCAACTCGGTCGACCCGAACTCCGGCGGCAGCAACGTCCTGCTGTACGCGGTCGGCGCCGCGGTCATCGGCGGCACCAGCCTCTTCGGCGGCAAGGGCCGGGTCCTCGACGCGATCATCGGCGGCGCGGTCATCGCCGTCATCGACAACGGCATGGGCCTGATGGGGTACAGCGCCGGCACGAAGTTCGTGGTGACCGGTCTGATCCTCCTCCTCGCCGCCAGCGTCGACGCGCTCTCCCGCCGCAGAGCGGCCGCCACCGGAAACCGATGAGGGCGGGGCCCAGCCAGGAAGAGGTACGGCGGCACAACCTGGGCACGTTGCTCCGATATGTTCACGTTCATGGGGCTACGTCCCGCGCCGAGCTCACCACCCGGCTCGGGCTCAACCGCAGCACCATCGGAGCCCTGACGGCGGACCTCACCGCCGCCGGGCTGGTCTCCGAGCGCACCCAACGCGACACCGGCCGGGCCGGGCGACCCTCACTGGTCGTCCGGCCCGAGTCGTCCACGGTCTACGCGTACGCGCTCAACATCGAGGTGGACCGGCTGCGCGCGGCCCGGGTGGGGCTCGGCGGCCGGATCCTGGACCGGCGGGAGGCGCCCCGGCCGCGCGGCATGCAGGTGGTCGACGCCGTTCAGCCGCTCGCCGGCTTCATCCACGAGATGCGCGACGTGCCCAGCGGCTCGCGTTGCGTCGGGGTCGGACTCGCCATCGCCGGCATGGTGCGCCGCGCGGACGGCATGGTCCGGCTCGCGCCCACGATCGGCTGGAAGGACGAACCCGTCGGGGACGCCCTGGTCGAGGAGATCGGCGACGTCGGCCCGGTGACCGTCGGCAACATCGCCGACGTGTCCGCGCTGGTCGAGCACAGCCGCGGCGCCGCGGCCGGCCGGGACAACGTCATCTACCTGTACGGCGACGTCGGTGTCGGCGCCGGGATCATCGCGGGCGGGAAGCCCATCACCGGCCACGGCGGCTACGGCGGCGAGGTGGGGCACATGGTGGTCAACCCGCAGGGCCGGCCGTGCAGTTGCGGCTCGCGCGGCTGCTGGGAGACCGAGATCGGCGAGTACCCACTGCTCAGGCTGGCCGGCCGGGGCGACCGCAGCGGCCGCGAGGCGGTGCTCGGCGTGGTCGAGGCGGCGATGCGCGGCGACTGGATCGCCCAGCAGGCGGTCCGGCACGTCGGCGAGTGGCTCGGCCTCGGCGTCGGCAACCTCGTCAACATCTTCAACCCCGAGGCGGTGATCTTCGGGGGTACGCTGCGCGACCTGTACCTGGTGGCCGCGGCGCAGATCCGCTCCCGGCTCACCGAGGTCGCGCTGCCCGCGTGCCGCGAGGATTTGCGCCTGCGCACCCCCGAGCTCGGCCGGGACGCGGCCCTGATCGGGGCGGCCGAGCTGGCTTTCGAACGGCTCCTGGCTGACCCGCTGTTGTAAGGTGCGCGCGTGAGCATGCGCGCTTCCGATGAGGATCGGCAGCGGGTCGTGGCCGCGCTCGAACGGCACACCGGCGCCGGCCGGCTGACGCTGGACGAGTTCGCCCAGCGGGTCGGGGTGGTGGCCGGCGCCCGCACGCTGGACGAGCTCGCCGCGGTGGTCAGCGACCTGCCGGCCGAGCAGCAGGAGGAGCGGCAGCAGCGCGAGTTCCTGATCGTGCTGGCCGTCGCGATCGTCACGCTGGTTCTGCTGGGCACGTTTTTGGCGCTGCGCTAGTCGTACCGACCGGGGGCGTGCCGTGCCAGGACGCCCAGAGGGCCGCGTACGAGCCACCCGCCGCGACCAGCTCGTCGTGCGAGCCGAGCTCGGTGATCCGCCCGTCCTCCACCACCGCCACCCGGTCGGCGTCGTGCGCGGAGAACAGCCGGTGCGCGATCGCGATGACCGTACGCCCCTTCAGCACCGCCGCCAGCGACTGCTCGAGGTCCCGGGCGGCCCGCGGGTCCAGCATCGCCGTCGCCTCGTCCAGCACGAGCGTGTGCGGGTCGGCGAGCACCAGCCGGGCCAGCGCCACCTGCTGCGCCTGCGCGGCCGACAGGCCGACCCCGCCGACGCCCACGACCGTGTCCAGCCCGTCGGGCAGCTGGTCCGCCCACTTCAGGGCGTGCACGGCGGCGAGCGCCTGCCGCACGTCGGCCGCGGAGGAGCCCGGCCGGACCATCGCGATGTTGTCGCGCAGCGTACCGATGAAGACGTGGTGTTCCTGGCTGACCAGCGCGACCTCGGTCCGCAGCCGGTCCAGGGGCAGACCGGCCAGCGCGACCCCGCCGACCGTGATCGAGCCGCGCCCGGGCGCGTGCACCCCGGCGAGCAGCCGGCCCAGCGTGGACTTCCCGGCGCCGGACGGGCCCACGATCGCCAGCCGCTCCCCCGGCGCGATGGTCAGCGAGATGCCGTGCAGCACCTCGCGTCCCGGCACGTACGAGAACCGCACGTCGCGGGCGACGATCTCGGCCCCGCGCGGGGTCTGCGACGTCGGCGCCGCCGTGCTGAACGAGACGCCGAGCAGACGGGCGAGCGACGCCGCGCCCACCTGCAGCTCGTCCAGCCAGCCGAGGAAGCGGTCGATCGGGTCGACGAGCATCTGCGCGTACAGGACGGCGGCGGTGACCTGGCCGAGCCCCACCCAGCCCTGCAGGTAGAACCAGCCGCCCAGCAGCAATGTGCCGACCACGGGCAGCACGTAGCCGACCTCGATCGACGGCATCCAGACGGTCCGCAGGTACAGCGTGTACCGCTCGGTGGCCCAGGAGCGCCGCAGGTCGGCGTCCGTACGCCCGATCCGCTGCCGCTGCCGGCGCAGCGCGTCCACCGTGCGCGCCCCCTCGACGGTCTCCGCCAGCCCGTCGGTGACCTGCGAGTACGCGGCGTTCTGCCGCAGATAGCCGCCGGAGGCCCGGCGCAGGTACCACCGCGTGGACCAGGTCAGCACCGGTACGGCGACCAGTAGCGGCAGCGCCAGCAGCGGGCTGACCAGGATGAGAGCGCTCACCGCGAGGCTCGCCGTGATGAGGGCGATGAGCGTCTCGGGCACGGCGAAGCGCAGGCACCGAGACAGCGCGTCGACGTCCCGCGACGTCCGCGTCAGCAGGTCACCCGTGCCGGCTTTCTCCACCGTGGAGAGCGGGATCGTCAGCACCCGGTCGACGAACTCCTCCCGAAGCTCGGCCAGCACCCGCTCCCCGAGCCGCGCCGACGCGAGGTACGCGAACCGCACCAGCACCGCCTGAGTCACGACGAAGACGGCGATGGTGATCGCGATGCGGTCGACCGTACCCACGCCGGCGCCGTGCTGGATCGATTCGACCAGCTCGCCGAGCAGCCGCGGACCGACCAGGCCCGCGACCGCGGCGACCGCGTGCAGGGCGACGGCGGTCGCCAGGGCGCGCGGGTGCCGGCGGAACAGATCGCGGGCGTACCGGCGCACCTGGCGGTTGTCCGCCACCGGGAGCGCGTTGCTCACTCGCGCAGCACCGTCCTCGCATAGGCGAAGCTGCTGTCCAGCAGCTCGCGATGGGTTCCCTCGGCGACCACCGTCCCGTCCTCGACGTAGACGACGTGGTCGGCGCGGTCCAGCACCAGCGGGCTGGTGGAGCAGACGACGGTGGTGCGGCCGGCCCGGGCGGCCCCGAGCCGGTCGGCGATGCGGGCCTCGGTGTGCGCGTCCACCGCGCTGGTCGGTTCCACCAGCACGAGGATCTCCGGGTCGGCGACGAGCGCGCGGACCAGCCGGAGCCGCTGCTGCTGGCCGCCGGAGAAGCTGCGGCCGCGCTCGGCGACCTCGCTGTCCAGGCCGTCCGGCAGGGCCTCGACGACGTCGGCCGCCGACGCGGCCTCCAGGGCCACCGGGACCCGGCCGGTCGCCTCCGGGTCCAGGTCGTCGCGGAGCGGCCCGGAGAACAGGCGGGCGTCGTTGTCGGCCACGACGATCCGCTCCCGCACGGCGGCCGGGTCCAGGTCCTTCAGCGGTACGCCGGCCAGCGTCGTCCCCGCGCCCGAGGCGGTGTAGCGGCCCAGCCGGTCCGCGATGGCCACGGCGTCGGCGGGCACCGCGGCGGCGATGGCCGTGACCAGCCCCGGCCGCACGACCACGCCGGACACCGGGTCGACGAGATCACCCCGCTCGGGCGGCGGCACGGGCCGGGCCGGGGCCGGGAGGTCCGTACGCACCCGCAGCATCGACACGACCCGGCGGCTCGACACGTGCCCGCGGATCAGCTTGTCGATCGTCTCCGTGAGCTGCCGCAGCGGCGAGACCAGGAAGGCCGCGTACCCGTAGAAGGAGACCAACTGCCCGACCGTGATCTTCCCGGAGATCGCGAACCGCGCGCCGAGCCACGTCACCAGCGCCAGGAACGTCCCCGGCAGCAGCACCTGGGCCGCGTTGAGCAAGGCCTCGACCCGGGCGACGCGGACGCCGGCGGCGCGCAGCGTCTGCGATTCGGCGCGGTAGCGCTCGGACATGACCGGCTCGCCGCCGACGCCCCGCAGCACCCGCAGACCGCCGACCATGTCCGTGGCCCGGCCGGTGAGCCGCCCCTGCTGCTCGCGGTACGCCTGCTGGCGGTGGTGCAGCGGGCGGATGAGCAGGCTGACCACGGCCATCAGCAGCGGAATGCCCAGCACCACGACCAGGCCCAGCGGCACCGACGTGACCAGCAGGATCGTGGTGACAGTGATGACCGCGACGACCGAGCCGACCCCGCGCGCGAGGATGTCGACGGCGTTACCGATGTGCGTGATATCGGCCGTGCCGATCGCGACGACCTCGCCCGCGTCCAGCCGTCGCGGCAGGGCCACCCCGAGCCACCCCGCCTGCCGGACGGCGACCTGCACCGTACGGTAGGCCGACGACAGCCAGTTGAAGACGGCCCGGCGGTGTCGCAGCAGGCCGGCGCCGGCCTGCACCAGGCCGACGACGAACAGGACCATGCTCCAGATCAGCAGCTCGCTGCCGTCGCGGTGGGCCAGGCCGGCGTCGATCGCCTTGCCGATCACCGCGGGGGTGAAGGCCTGGCAGACCATCCAGACGACGGCGAAGAAGATGGCGGCACTGACGGATACCCAGGCCTGCCGGACGAGCCATCCCAGGTAACGGGTGGCGGACCGGTCGTCGGGGGAGCCCGGATCGGGTGGGGGCAGATCACGCATCGCCCCTCGACGTTACGTAACGCTGCCGTCACGATCCAGAGCGTTATCTATCGACCGGAGTGAAATCCCACACGTGTGGCGAACGGGCCACCAGGTGTTCCGGCGGCGCGGGCAGCTCGCCGGGGGTGTTCCGCCACTTCGAGATGACCACGATCCGCAGGTCGGTGGAGGAGAAGACCTCGCTGGACACGTGCGAGGGAAGCACCTCCAGCTTGGGCAGTTCCCGGTCGCAGACCCAGCTGAGCAGCTCGTCGAAGCCGCCGCGCGAGGCGCGTACCTCCCACATCCGTGCGATCATGCGAGCTTCCTACCCCGCCACAGCGACCGAGGTCAATGACATCGCGGAATCCGCCGGCAGGTCCAGCCGGCTCGGCGCCACGCCCGCCGCCACCAGGTGCGAACCCAGGGCCGCCACCATCGCGCCGTTGTCGGTGCACAGCTGCGGACGCGGTACGCGCACCCGGATCCCCAGCTTGGCGGCCCGCTCCTCGGCCAGCAGCCGCAGCCGCGAGTTGGCGGCCACGCCACCGCCGATGATCAGCGTCTCGACGCCGTGCTCGCGGCACGCGTCCAGCGCCTTCGCGGTCAGCACGTCGCAGACGGCCTCCTGGAAACCGGCGGCGACATCGGCCACCGGCACAGGCTCGCCGCTGCGCTCGCGGGCCTCCACCCAGCGCGCCACGGCGGTCTTCAGCCCGGAGAAGGAGAAGTCGAAGCGGTGCCGCTGGAGGTCCTTCGGTGCGGTGAGCCCGCGCGGGAACACGATCGCCCCCGGGTCGCCGTCACGCGCCGTACGGTCGATCACCGGGCCGCCGGGGAACCCCATGCCCAGCAGCCGGGCCACCTTGTCGAACGCCTCGCCGGCCGCGTCGTCGATGGTCGCGCCGAGCGGCGACACCCCGGCGGTCAGGTCGTCGACCAGCAGCAGCGAGGAGTGCCCGCCGGACACCAGCATCGCCACGGCCGGCTCCGGCAGCGGGCCGTGCTCCAGGGTGTCCACCGCGACGTGCGCCGCGAGGTGGTTCACGCCGTAGATCGGCTTGTCGGCTGCCAGCGCGTACCCCTTGGCCGCGGCGACCCCGACCAGGAGCGCGCCCGCGAGACCCGGCCCGGCCGTCACGGCGATCGCGTCGACGTCGGCGAGCGTGACCCCCGCCTCGTCGAGCGCCCGCTGCATGGTCGGGACGATCGCCTCGAGGTGGGCGCGGCTGGCGACCTCCGGCACGACCCCGCCGAACCGCGCGTGCTGGTCGACGCTGGAGGCGAGCGCGTCGGCCAGCAGCGTGTGCCCGCGGACGATGCCGACGCCGGTCTCGTCGCAGGAGGTCTCGATCCCGAGGACCAGAGGCTCGTCAGGCATCGCGCATCATCACCAAGGCATCCGTGTTGCTGGGCTGGTAGTAGCCGCGCCGGATCCCGACGGGCTCGAAGTCGTACGTCGCGTACAGGTGCTGGGCGGGCGCGTTGTCGACGGCCACCTCCAGCAGCACCTTCCGGTCGCCGGCCCGCTCGAGCAGCGTCTCCAGCAGGCGGCGGCCGATCCCCCGCTTCTGCGCGGTACGCCGTACGGCGATGTTCTGCACCCACGACTCGGTGTCGTCGGTGACGGAGAGCCCCGCGTAGCCGAGCACCTCACCGTCCTCCTCGGCGACCACGTAGAAGTGCCGCTGCGCCAGCTCGTTCCAGAACATGGCCGCCGACCACTTCTCCGCGCCGAACAGGTCCGCCTCGATGGGCAGCACCTCGGCGACGTGCCACCACCGGAACCGTACGATCTCCATCAGGGCAGCACGTGCTTACGCTGGGCGGAGGCGACCGCATCGGGCCGGCGCAGGTACAGCGGGGTGAGCGGCTCCCCCGCCGAGCCCGACCGGATCTTGTCGAGCGCCAGCGCGATCAGGGCCTCACCGGACGGGTACAGCACCCGGTCGTCGATCGGGACCGCGAAGACCTCGCTGTATCTCACCGCGCCCTCGCCCACGGCCCGGTCCGCGTCGACCCGCACGTCGGCGGGCTTCGCGACGTCCGGGCCGCTCACCCGCTCGCCGTCGAGATAGGTCGCGAAGTACACCTCGCGGCGCCGGGCATCGGTCGCCACCAGAACGCGGCCCGGCCCGGCGGCCCGGCCGATCGCATCCAGCGAGCAGATCCCGTACGCGGGAATGCCGAGTGCCTGCGCCATGCTCGCCGCGGTGGCCAGCCCCACCCGCAGCCCGGTGAAGGGACCGGGCCCGGTCCCGGCCACGATCGCGCCGAGCTCGCCCGGGCGCACCCCGGCGTCACCGAGGACGGCCGCGATCTGCGGGGCGAGCAGCTCGCCGTGCGCCCGCGGGTCGACGGTCCGCCGCTCCCCCAGGCCCTTCAGTCCGCTGTCGGCGACCTCCGCCAGCGCGGCCGTGACCGCGGGCGTGGCGGTGTCCAGAGCGAGTACGAGCACCAGCAAACAGTAGCCGCCGCCGGTGCGGGGCCCGGCCGGGTGGTCAGGCGCGGGGGTCCCAGTCGATCAGGGGTCGGCCGGCGTCCGCCAGGGCCTTGTTGGTGGCGCTGAACATGCGCGCGCCGAGGAAGTCCCTGCCGCCGTTGAGCGGGCTCGGGTGACCGGATTCGATCACCACGTGCACCGGGTTGGTGACCAGCGCGGCCTTCTTGCGGGCGTACGAGCCCCACAGCAGGAACACCACCCGCTCCGCGCGCGCGTTCAGCGCCCGGATCGTGGCGTCGGTGAAGACCTCCCACCCCTTGCCCTTGTGCGAGGCCGCGGCTCCCGCGCGTACGGTCAGCACCGCGTTGAGCAGCAGCACACCCTGCCGCGCCCAGCCGGTCAGGTCCCCGCTCGCGGGCGGCGCCACGCCGACGTCCGCGGCCAGCTCCTTGTAGACGTTGCGCAGCGACGGCGGCACCCGCACGCCGTCGCGGACGCTGAAGCTCAGCCCGTGCGCCTGCCCCGGCCCGTGGTACGGGTCCTGCCCCAGCAACAGCACCCGGGTCTGCTCCGGCGGGCACAGCCGGTACGCCGCGAACAGATCCTCGATCGGCGGGTACACGGTGTGCCGGGCGTACTCGCCGGCCACGAACGCACCCAGCGCCTCCGTGGCAGCCGGGTCGAGGAACGGGGTGAGCTCGGCACGCCAGGCGTCCGGCAGCATCTCGGGCAGGTTCACAGGCGTCACAGTTTCTCGAGGCGGGCGGCCCAGTCGCCGCCGTACGGCAGCAGGTCCAGCACGCGGGTGTCGTCGTCGAGGCGGTCGATGCGCACCGCCAGGTATTCGTCGTTGAGCTGCTCGACCAGGCCGGCGCCCCACTCGACGACGGTGACCGCCTCCTCGGCGGACGCGTCGAGATCCAGGTCGTCGATCTCGGCACGCGGGTCGGCCGCGTCCCCGAGCCGGTACGCGTCCGCGTGCACCAGCGGCACCGCACCGCCCCGGACGGGGTCGGGCCGGTGCACCCGGGCGATGACGAACGTCGGCGACGTGATGTCACCGAGCACCCCCAGGCCCGCGCCGATGCCCTGCACCAGCGCGGTCTTGCCGGCGCCGAGCGGGCCGGTGAGCAAGAGCAGGTCGCCTGGGCGCAGCAGCGCGGCGAGGCGACTGCCGAACGCGCGCGTGTCGTCCACAGTGGCGAGCCGGATGCCGGTGGCCGTCACGAGATCTTCTCCAGGAAGGCGATCAGCTCGGCGTTCACCAGGTCCGCCTTCTCGAGCATGACCACGTGGCCGGTGTTGTCGACCTTCAGCAGCTCGGCCTCCGGGAGGTGCCGCAGAATCTCCTCCGAGTGGGTCACGGGCGTGAGGTAGTCCTTCGTGCCGACGATGACCAGCACCGGCACACCCCGCAGCGCGGACAGCGCCGGGAAGCGGTTGTGCGTGTACAGGGTGCGCAGATACCGGGTGAGCGTCTCGACCGACGTCTTGGAGTTCATGTGCTCCACGAACGTGACCAACGACGGGCTGGGCCGGGCGTCGCCGAAGCCGTACCGGCGGGTGAGCAGCCAGGCGAGGTCCGACGAGGCGAGCCGGGCCCGGTCGATCGTGGTGCCGCCGATGCGGGCGGCGCCGCCCCACAGCGGGAAGAACGGCGCGCTCGCCCGGGCCACCAGCGACTGCACGCCGATCCTCGTCTTGTCGACCAGGCCGGCGGAGGTGGACATGAGCACCACACCGGTGACCCGGCTGCCGAACCACTCCGGATACTGCTCGGCGAACGCCATGATCGTCATGCCGCCCATCGAGTGCCCGACGAGGACGATCTCGCCCTCGGGCACGGTCTCGTCCAGCACGGCCGCGAGCGACTTGCCGAGCGCGGCCAGGTCGTAGTCGCCGGATTCGAGACGCCCCGACCGGCCGTGCCCCGGCTGGTCGTAGAACACCAGCCGGTATTCGCCCAGCTCGGTCAGCCCCTGCCGCTGGAAGTAGAACGTGCCCATGTCCAGCGCGAACCCGTGGACGAAGACGACCGTCGGCTTGCCGGGCCGCTCGGGCTCCACGATCTCGACGTGCAGGTCGGTGCCGTCCGCGGCGGTGACGGTCAGCTCGCTGTCGTACGGCTGATCGCTGAAGCTCTCGTCGGCGTACGGATCCCCGGGCGCGTTCTGGGACCGGCGGACCAGCGCCCGCTCGACGGCGAACGCGGTGGCGAGCCCGGCCGCGGCGACACCGACGACGGCACCGGCGATGCCGACCTGCTTGGCCCGGCGGCGCGGGCCCGACCGGATCGCCCGCGACGACGACCGACCGTGCGGCTTACCGTGACTCATCCGCCCTCCCCGGCGTTCATTCAGCCCTGCCCGGACCCGTCAAGGCCGGCCCGCCCGGAGCCGGAACCGTCGTAGACGCGGGGAACCCTCGATCCCCCGAACCGCGTCACGATCTCGTAGTTGATCGTCCCGATCGCGTCGGCCCAGTCGGTCGCTGTCGGCTCGCCGTGGTCGCCCGGCCCGAAGAGCGTCGCGACGTCGCCGGCGGCCACCGGATCGTCGCCGCAGTCCAGCACGAACTGATCCATGCAGACCCGGCCCGCGATCGTCCGCAACGCGTCACCGAGCAGCACCGGCCCCACGTTGGAGGCGTGCCGCGGCACCCCGTCGCCGTACCCGAGCGGCACCAGCGCCAGCGTCGCCTCGCGGGACGTGTGGTACGCGTGCCCGTACGAGACGCCCTGGCCGGCCGGGACCCGCTTGGTCTGGGTGACCCGGGCGCGCGCGGTCATCGCCGGGCGCAGGCCGGGCGGCGGCGGGCCGGGCAGCGGGGACAGGCCGTAGATGGCCACACCGGGACGGACCAGGTCGTAGTGGGCGTCGGGCCGGGTCAGGGTGGCCGCCGAGTTGGCGATGTGCCGGTAGCGCGGCTCGATGCCGAAGCGCTCGGCGGCGGCCAGCCCCTCGGCGAAGACGGCCAGCTGGTGGTCGATCGTCTCGTGGCCGGGCGCGTCCGCGTACACGAAGTGGCTCCAGATGCCGACCACCTCGAGCTCGCCGTCGGCCTGGGCCTTCGCCGCGGCCTCGAGCAGCGCCGGCCAGTCGGCCGGGGTGGCGCCGCCGCGGGCCAGCCCGGTGTCGAGCTTGAGGTGGGCGCGGACCGGACGGTGGACGCGGCGGCCCGCGGCGACCAGCTCGGCGAGCTGGCCGAGGCTGCCCGCGTTGAGGTCGACGTCCGCCTCGACGCCCTCGTGCAGCGGCATCCCGGGCGCGTTCAGCCAGGCCAGCACGGGCGCGGTGAGGCCGGCCCGGCGCAGCTCGAGCGCCTCGGCCAGGGTGGCCACGCCGAGCCAGCTCGCGCCGCCGGCGAGCGCCGCGCGGGCGGCCGGCAGCATGCCGTGCCCGTACCCGTCGGCCTTGACGACCGCCATGACCTCAGCGGTCGTGCCGGCGCGCAGCGTCGCCACGTTGTCCCGGATCGCGTCCAGATCGATCCGGACCTCGGCCTGCCACATGCCCATCAGCCTACTGATCGCCTGTGACAGGACCGGCGTCACAGCAGGTCGGCGAGGACGGGACGCAGCGCGGCGGCGACCTGGACGGAGGTCGCCGGGCCGTCGAGACCGGCGCGGCGGCCGGCGAGGCCGTGCACGTACGCGGCAGCCACCGCCGCCCGTTCAGCAGGCAGCCCGGCGGCGAGCAGCGAGCCCAGCAACCCCGCCAGCACGTCCCCGGAACCGGCCGTGGCCAGCTGGGCGCTGCCGGTCGGGTTGGCCCACACCTCGCCGCCGGGGGTCGCCACGATGGTCCGGTCGCCCTTGAGCAGCACGACCGCGTTGATCCACGCCGCCAGACGGCAGGCCGCGCCCGCCCGGTCGGCGCCCGGGGCCTCGCCGGCCAGCCGGGCGAACTCGCGGTCGTGCGGCGTGACCACCAGGGGCGCGTCGCGGCGCAGGTCGGTGGCGTGCTTCCCGTCGACCAGCAGAGTCAGCGCGTCGGCGTCCAGCAGGACGGGCAACGAGGTGGCGAGCACGCTGCGGAGTTCCGTACGGGCGTCGTCGTCGGTCCCGAGGCCGGACCCGCACACCCACGCCTGCACCCGCCCGGCGTCGGCCACACGCTTGACCGCGACCACCGACGGGTGCTGCCGTACGACCTCCTCGTACGCGGTGCCGGCGTAGCGGACCATGCCGGTGGGCCCGGCGAGCGCCCCGGAGACCGACAGCAGCGCCGCGCCCGGGTACGTGGCCGAGCCTGTGGCCACGCCGACCACGCCCCGGGTGTACTTGTCGGAGGCGGCGTTCGGCCGTGGCCACCACGAGGCGACATCGGCCGCGTCGGGCACGCGTACGGCCGGGGAAGGGTGCAGCGTCGCGCCCAGGCCGATGTCCACCAGGTCGACGTGGCCCGCCAGGGCCGCGGCGGAACCGAGCACATGCGCCGGCTTGAGGCATCCGAACGTGACCGTGACATCGGCGTGCACCGCGTCGCCGGGCACATCCCCCGTGTCGACCGCCACCCCGCTGGGAACATCCACGGCAACCACGGGGGTACGCACACCGGCACGGTTCCGCAGCTCCCGCAGCGCCGCGACGACAGCGGCCGCCGCGGGCCGCAACCCGCCGCTCGCGCCGATGCCCACGATGCCGTCGACCACCAGGTCCGCGCGGGCGGGCAGGTCGGCCACCGTCCGGCCACCGGCCCGGCGCAGCGCCGCGAGACCGGCGAGGTGCACGTGGTCCGGCCGCATGAGGATCGCCTGCACCCCCGCACCGCGCGCGGCCAGCCGGGCGCCCGCGTAGAGCGCGTCGCCGCCGTTGTCGCCGCTGCCGATCAGCAGAACCACGGTGGAGCCGTAGACACCGCCGCTCTCCTGCAGCAGCAACGCGCACCGCCGGGCCAGACCAGCCGCGGCGCGCTGCATGAGGGTGCCCTCCGGCAGGGTCGCCATCAGGGCCTTCTCGGCCGACCGTACGTCGGTCACCCGCCATGCCTGCCGCATCCGCACTCCCGTGTCGCGTGGTTTCAGGCCTCGGCGACGACCATGGCCGAGGCGATGCCGCCGTCGTGGGACAGCGACAGGTGCCATCGATGGATGCCGCGCTCGGCGGCCACCGCGGCGACCGTACCGGAGACGGTCAGCCACGGGCGTCCGTCCGGGTCGGAGACGATCTCGCAGTCGTGCCAGCGCAGCCCGGCGGGCGCGCCGAGGGCCTTCGCGACGGCCTCCTTCGCGGCGAACCGGGCGGCCAGCGACTCCGCGGACCGCGGGTTGCCGGCCGCCGTCATCCGTTCCCCGTCGGTGAAGAGCCGGTCGCCCAGCAGCGGCGTCCGCTCCAGCGCACGGGCGAACCGATCGACCAGCACCACGTCGATACCGACAGAGACGATCACACGCCAACCCTAGCGAAACCCGTTGTCCACAGCCCGGTCCCGCAGACCGCCCGGATTCCCTAACGTCGTCGCCCCGAGTCCCTTCACCTTCCGGAGGTTGCCCATGACGCCCGATCTCGAGATCGATGCCGAGGCCGCGCGCCGCTGGGCCGCGGCGCTGCGCGACGCGGGCGGCCGCCTGCATGCCGGCCCGATGCCGCCGGCGCCGGGTCCCCGCTGGTCCAGCACCGATTCGGGTACGGCCGCAGTCGCGGCGGCGCGTCGCCTGCTGGCGGCCCTGACCGACGACATCGTGGCCACTGGCCACGCGGTGGTCACGTGCGTCGACGACTACGAGGCCGCGGACGATCGCGCGGCCGGCCTTCTCCGGCGGGTCCGGTGACAGCGCTGGGAGCGGGTGCTCTCGCGGCGACCGATCCGGGTGCTTGGCAGCAGGTGGCTCTCGACTGGCGGGCGTGGGCCGCGACAGCGGGACGCTGGGTGGCGGAGCTGCGCACCTGCGCGGCCGGGCTCCGCGCCGCGTGGAAGGGCGCCGCGGCCGACGCCCTGGCCGCCCGGATCGGCGGCCTGCTGCGCCGGCTCGACCTGTTCCGGCTCGGCTGCTGGGCCGCCGACCAGGCGCTCAGCGAGTTCGCCGCCGCCCTCGCGCGGGCGCGACCGGGCGGCGACATCGCGTCCGCCACGAGGGCGGACGAGGACACCGCCGCGATCCTGGACGGTCTGTTCGCCGTGCCGGCCGGGCCGCCGGGCGGCGATCCGCCCGCCTGCACCGCCGGTCCCGAGGAGGTGGCCCGCTGGTGGGCCGGCCTGTCCGCGGGGCAGCGGGAGTGGCTGTGCGCCGCCCGGCCCGGCTGGGTCGGCTCACTGGACGGTGTGCCGGCCGCCGCCCGGGACCGCGCCAACCGCCTGATGATCGACGGCCTGCCGATCGCGGGCTCGCTGCCGGACCGGCTGGCCGACGGGGACGGGCCCCGGGCGTACCTGCTCGCGGTGGACCCGGCCGGCGACGGGCGGGCCGTGGTCGCGCTGGGCGACCCCGACAAGGCCACCCAGGTCGTCACGCAGGTGCCCGGCATGACCGCCGACCTCGCGTCGTACGGCGGCGAGCTGGCCCGCGCCGAACGGATCGCGGTCCGCGCGGCCGAGCTGGCACCCGAGCGGGCGACCAGCGCGATCATGTGGCTCGGTTACGACGCTCCGGACTTTCTCGGCGAGGCTTCCGGCCGGTCGTCCGCGAACGCCGGCGCCCCGGCGCTGCGGCGTTTCCAGGCCGGGCTGCGTGCGACCCACGAGGGCGCGCCGGCCCGGCAGACCGTCGTCGGGCACAGCTACGGATCGCTGGTCGTCGGCACCGCCGCGGCCCGGCCCGGCTTCGACGCCGACAGCCTCGTCTTCGTCGGGTCCCCGGGCGTCGGCGTCGATTCCGCGAAGGACCTGCACGCGCCGCCGGGCGAGGTGTGGGCCTCCACCTCGCGCTCCGACATCATCCAGTACGCGGCCGTCTCTCCCCGGAGCCTCGTGGAGGACCTCGTCGTCAGCCAGGCCCGGCCGGCCGGGGCGTTGCTCGCCTTCGGCCGGCCGGAGGACGACCTGTATTTCGGCACCAACCCGGCCGACCCGTCGTTCGGGGCACGCCGCTTCGCCAGCCGGCCCGGAGGCGGGCACCTCGGCTACTGGGACGAGGGCGGACCGGCGCTCGACGCGCTCGCGGCCATCGCGCTGGGGCGGGGCGATGTCATTCCACGGTGACGGACTTCGCCAGGTTGCGCGGCTGGTCGACGTCGTGACCGCGGGCCGCCGCGATCTCGCACGCCAGGATCTGCAGCGGCACGGTGGTCACCAGCGGCGCGAGCAGGGTGGGCGTACGCGGCACGGTGATCAGGTGGTCGGCGTACGCGGCCACGGCGTCGTCGCCCTCCTCGGCGATGACGATCGTCCGGGCGCCACGGGCGCGGACCTCCTGGATGTTCGAGACGACCTTGTCGCGCAGCACGCCCCGCCCGGCCGGCGAGGGCACGATGCAGACCACCGGCGTGCCCTCGTCGATCAGGGCGATCGGCCCGTGCTTCAGCTCGCCGGCCGCGAAGCCCTCGGCGTGCATGTACGCGAGCTCCTTGAGCTTCAGCGCGCCCTCGAGGGCCACCGGGAAGCCGACGTGCCGGCCGATGAACAGCACGGTCGACGCCGTCTTCAGGTCGCGGCCCAGCGCGCGCACGTCCTCCATCTGGCTGAGCAGCTCGCGCACGCTGTCGGGGGTCTGCTCGAGGCGGGACACGACGGCGGCGACCTCGTCGGCGTACATGACGCCGCGGATCTGCGCGAGGTGCAGACCGATCAGATAGCAGGCGACCAGCTGGGTCACGAAGGCCTTGGTCGAGGCCACCGCGATCTCGGGGCCGCCGTGCGTGTAGAGGACGGCGTCGGACTCCCGCGGGATGGTGGAGCCGTTGGTGTTGCAGATCGCGAGCACGCGCGCCTTCTGATCCTTCGCGTGCCGCAACGCCATGAGCGTGTCCATGGTCTCGCCGGACTGGCTGATCACGATCATGAGGGTCGAGCGGTCCAGGATCGGGTCGCGGTAGCGGAACTCGCTGGCCAGCTCCACCTCGCACGGGATGCGCACCCAGTGCTCGATCGCGTACTTGGCGACCATGCCGGCGTGGTAGGAGGTGCCGCAGGCGACGATGAAGACCTTGTCGACGTCGCGCAGGTCCTGGTCGGTGAGGCGGACCTCGTCCAGGACGATCTCACCCCGCTCGGAGAGCCGGCCCATCAGCGTGTCGGCGATCGCCTGCGGCTGCTCGGCGATCTCCTTGAGCATGAAGTAGTCGTAGCCACCCTTCTCCGCGGCCGAGGCGTCCCAGTCGATGTGGAACTCCTTGCCCGTGGCGGGCGCGCCGGCGAAGTCGGTGATCTCGATGGCGTCCGGCGTGATCAGGACGACCTGGTCCTGCCCCAGCTCGATCGCCTCGCGGGTGTGCTCGATGAATGCGGACACGTCGCTGGCGAGGAAGTTCTCCCCCTCACCCCGGCCGACGACCAGCGGGGAGTTGCGCCGGGCGGCCACCACGGCGCCCGGGACCTCGACGTCGATCGCCAGCAGGGTGAACGCGCCCTCGAGCCGCTGCACGGTCCGGCGCATGCCCTCGGCGAGCAGCTGGGGGCCCTCGACCGCGCCGGCCTCGCGCAGCACGGCGATCTCGGCGGCGAGCAGGTGCGCCGCGCACTCGGTGTCGGTGTCGCTGACGAACTCGACCCCGGTGGCCTCGAGCTCGGCGCGCAGCCGGGAGAAGTTCTCGATGATCCCGTTGTGGATCACGGCGACCCGGCCGTCCCCGGACAGGTGCGGGTGGGCGTTACGGTCGGTCGGCCCGCCGTGGGTGGCCCACCGGGTGTGCCCGATGGCCGTCGAACCGGCGGCGATCCCGTCGGCCGCCCGCTCGGCCAGGGCCTTCTCCAGGTTGGCCAGCTTGCCGGCCCGCTTCTCGGTCAGGACGGCGGCGCCGTCGATGACCGCGACACCGGCCGAGTCGTACCCGCGGTATTCCAACCGGCGGAGCCCGTCCAGAACGATCTGCAGCGCCGGCCGATTGCCGACGTATCCCACGATCCCACACATGTGGGGCAGCGTAGCGGACTTTCGCTCACGAGCGCTGCTCGAGAAGCATACTTTCGCGCATCGGACGTGAGCGAAAGGGCCGTTCGGCCGGGTGCGGCCCGCTTCCCGGCCAGGTCACGGCGATACGCGACACGACCGGGTGATCCCTGTCTGGCGGCGGAGGCGTACCGTCGGGCCGACGCCTCCCCGGGAGACACCATTGAGTTACCCACCGCCACCGGACCCCACGCGCCCGCTCCCGCCGGAGGAGCCCGCCTCGGGGCAGCCCTGGTCCGCGCAGTCGGGCGACCCGCTCGCCGCGCAGCCGCCGGCCACCCCGCAGTTCCAGCCCGGGTACGCACCCCTGCCCCCGGCCGACAGCCAGGCGAGCGCCCCGCCGGACGGCTACCCGCCGACGTCCCAGTTTCCGGCGGTCCAGAACGCCTATCCCCCGCCGCCGCCCGGCTACGGCACGGCACCCGGCTACGGCACGGCACCCGGCTACGGACCGCCACCCGGGTACGGGCCCCCGCCCGGCTACGGCGCCCCGCCGCCGGGGTACGGCACGCCGCCACCACCGAAGCGCAGCAACACCCCGCTGGTGGCCGTACTGATCGCGGTGACGCTCCTGCTCTGTGCGGGCGGCGTGACCTCCGCGGTGCTGCTCGTCAACCGGGCCACCGACAAGGCCAAGGAGACCATCGAGTCCCTGCCCACCGCGGTGCCGACGGAGGACCTGCCCGAGCTCCCCGACCTGCCCACCGATCTCCCGACCGACCTGCCGACCCTCCCGACGGGGCTGCCGACCGAACTGCCCACCGGCCTGCCGACCGGCATCCCGAACGCCCCCGGCAAGGGCGCGGCGATCAAGGTCGAGTACGAGGTCACCGGCGACGGCCCGGTCGAGATCGTCTACATGGACGAGCTCAGCAAGGAACCCAAGCGCGTCCGCAACGCGTCCCTGCCCTGGCGCAAGAAGGTGACGCTGCACGGCTCGGCGCTGGTGTCGGTCGTGGCGGTACGCGGCGCCACCTCGGAGGGCACGATCTCCTGCCGGGCGACGGTCGACGGCCAGGAGGTCGCCCAGAAATCCCGCACGGGCACGTTCATCACGGCCACCTGCAGCAAGGTCATCTTCTAACCGGGGCGCCGGCGCGTGCGGCACCCGGCCCGCCCACCCGCCTTCGGGACGCCCGAACGCCGAGCCCGGGCCCCGGGCCGGGGCCGCCGGGTGCCGGGGCCGCCGGGTGCCGGGGCCGCCGGGTGCCGGGGCCGTCGGGTGCCGGACGCACGCCCGGGCCGGCCGGCGCCGCACGCCCGCACGCCCGCACGCCCGGACGCCCGGACGCCCGGACGCCCGGACTTCTCACGCCCGGCCCGCCGGGTCCGCACGCCGTCGCCTGGCCAGCCCGGTGCCGCACGCCGTCCCCCGCCCGTAGGCTGGCGGGCGTGACGTCGTCGATCTCGGCGGACCCACTCGTCGGCCGCATGCGCCCGTTCGGCACCACCATCTTCACCGAGATGTCCGCGCTGGCCGTGCGTACCGGCTCGGTGAACCTCGGGCAGGGCTTCCCCGACACCGACGGCCCGCCCGAGATGCTCGCCGCGGCCGCCGAGGCGCTGCGCTCCGGCGCCAACCAGTACCCTCCGCTGCCCGGCATTCCGGCGCTGCGCCAGGCGATCGCCGCGCACGAGGAACGCTTCTGGGGGATCGGCCGCGACCCGGACACCGAGGTCGTCGTGACCGCCGGCGCCACGGAGGCCATCGCCGCCGCGATTCTCGCCCTGTGCGAGGCCGGGGACGAGGTGGTGTGCTTCGAGCCGTACTACGACTCGTACGCGGCCTCCATCGCGCTCGCCGGGGCGGTCCGGCGGCCGGTCACGCTGCGGCCGGGCCCCGACGGGCGGTACGGCTTCGACGAGGGTGAGCTGCGAGCCGCCTTCGGGCCGCGAACCCGCATGGTGCTGCTGAACTCGCCGCACAACCCGACCGGCAAAGTCTTCACCGCGGACGAGCTCGCGCTGGTCGCGCGGCTCTGCCAGGAGCATGACGTGTACGCCGTGACCGACGAGGTCTACGAGCATCTGGTGTTCACCGACGCCGCCACGCCGCACGTACCGCTGGCGTCCCTGCCGGGCATGCGGGAGCGCACGCTACGCGTCTCGTCGGCCGGCAAGACGTTCTCGTGCACCGGCTGGAAAGTGGGCTGGGCGACCGGGCCCGCGCGCCTCGTCTCCGCGGCACTGCGGGTGAAGCAGTTCCTCACCTTCGTCAACGCGGGCCCTTTGCAGCCGGCCGTCGCCGTGGCGCTCGCCCTGCCCGACACGTACTTCTCGGCCTTCCGCGCCGGCCTCCAGGCTCGCCGGGACCGGCTGGTGGCGGGGCTGACCGATGCCGGCTTCGCGGTCCTGCCGTCGGAGGGCACGTACTTCGTCACCGCCGACATCACCCCGCTGGGCGCGACGGACGGTGTCGGCTTCTGCCGTACGCTGCCGGAGCGCTGCGGCGTGGTGGCCGTGCCCACGCAGGTCTTCTACGACCACCAGGACCGCGGCCGGCACCTCATCCGCTTCGCCTTCTGCAAGCGCGAGGACGTCATCGACGAGGCCGCCCGCCGCCTCCGCACGCTGGCCTGAAGCCGGCCCGGCGAGGAACCCGGGAGAAGGCCCAGCCCCGGGAAAAGCCGAGCCCGGGCGAAGGACCCCCGGGAGAGCCGGGCCCGGAAGAAGGCCCGACTCTGGGAAGAGGTCTCGGCCCAGGAGAAAGCCCGGGCCGAGACCTCCACGACCCAGGCGATCAGGCGGGGCTGGCCGCCCGCACCTCGTCCGCGACCCGCTCGGCGACCGTACGCGCCTGCTCCTGCGTCTCCGCCTCCACCATGACCCGCACGAGCTGCTCCGTGCCGGACGGCCGCAGCAGCACCCGACCGGTCTCGCCCAGCTCGTTCTCCGCCAGCGCCACCGCCGCCTGGACCGTCGGAGCCTGCGCGCCCGCCTCGCGGTCCTTCACCGGGACGTTGATCAGGACCTGCGGGAGCTTGTGCACCACCGCGGCCAGGTCCGCCAGCGACTTGCCGGTGGCGGCGATCGTCGCCATCAGGTGCAGGCCGGTGAGGACGCCGTCGCCGGTCGTCGCGTACGCCGGCATCACGATGTGGCCGCTCTGCTCGCCGCCGAGGGCGTAGCTGTTGGCGTTCAGCTCCTCCAGCACGTACCGGTCGCCGACCTTGGTCTCGACCAGCCGGATGCCGGCCTGCTTCATCGCGAGCCGCAGGCCCAGGTTGCTCATGACCGTGGCGACCAGCGTGTCCTCGGTGAGGGTGCCCGCCTCGCGCATCGCCACGGCGAGGATCGCCATGATCTGGTCGCCGTCGACGACCTCGCCGGCGGCGGTGACGGCGAGGCAGCGGTCCGCGTCGCCGTCGTGGGCCAGGCCGAGGTCGGCGCCCTCCCGCAGGACCGTCTCGCGGACCGCGTCGAGGTGGGTGGAGCCGCAGTTGTCGTTGATGTTGAGCCCGTCCGGCTCGGCGTGGATCGCGATGACCTCCGCGCCGGCCTGCTCGTACGCGGCCGGGCCCACGTCGCTGGCCGCGCCGTTCGCGCAGTCGACGACGACCTTGATGCCGCTGAGGCTGTGCGGCGTCGAGGCCACGAGGTGCTTCACGTAGTGCTCGGCGCCGTCGAGCAGGTCGTGGACGCGGCCGACGCCGGCGCCGGTGGGGCGCCCGACGAGCCCGTGCCCGTCGGCGACGGCCGCCTCGATCCGCTCCTCCAGCTCGTCGGGGAGCTTGAGACCGCCGGGGGCGAACAGCTTGATGCCGTTGTCGGGCATCGGGTTGTGCGAGGCCGACAGCATGACGCCGAGGTCGGCCTGGGCCTGCCCGACCAGGTACGCCACCGCCGGCGTGGGCAGCACGCCGACCCGGACGACGTTGGCCCCGGCGCTGGTCAGGCCTGCGACGACCGCCGCCTCCAGCATCTCGCCGCTGGCCCGCGGGTCGCGGCCCACGATGGCGAGCGGCTGATGGCTCCGGTCGCTCTCGATGAGGACCCGGGCGGCCGCTACCGCGACCGAGAGGGCCAGTTCCGGGGTGAGGAGATCGCCGTTGGCGAGCCCGCGTACGCCGTCCGTGCCGAAGAGTCGCCCCATGGAGGCCGTTCCTTTCGCCGGTCCTGTCCTGTCCAGTAAAGGCGGACCGGTGCGTTGTTCGGGGAGGGAAACGCGAAACGGCCGGGCGCGCCTCCAGCGAAGGGGCGCACCCGGCCGTCCCGGTCAGACGTGGTGCAAGGCGAGCGCTGCGATCAGCGCTTCGAGTACTGCGGAGCCTTACGGGCCTTCTTGAGGCCGTACTTCTTGCTTTCCTTGACCCGCGCGTCACGGGTGAGGAAGCCGGCCTTCTTGAGCGCCGGACGGTCGTCGGCGTCGTTCGCGATGAGCGCGCGGGCGATGCCGAGGCGCAGGGCGCCGGCCTGGCCGGTGATGCCGCCACCGCGGAGGTTGGCGATCACGTCGAACTGCTCGGCCTTCTCGGCGGTGCTCAGCGGCTCGCGGATGAGCTGCTGGTGCACCTTGCTCGGGAAGTAGGCCTCGAGGTCGCGGCCGTTGCAGGTGATCTTGCCGCTGCCGGGGACGAGCCGCACCCGGACGATGGCCTCCTTGCGGCGGCCCACGGTCTGGATCGGACGGTCACCCGGGCGCGGCGCGCGCACGGCCGGCGCGGGCGCCTCGACGACCACCACGGTCTCCGCGGGGGTTTCCTCCGCGGGCGCCTCGACGGTCTCGACGACCTCGGGCTCGACGATGTCGGACATGCTGTTTCCTTCGCCCGCGCTCACTGCGCGATCTGCTTGATTTCGAACGGCACCGGCTGCTGAGCGGCGTGCGGGTGCTCGGCGCCCGGGTAGACCTTCAGCTTCTTGAGGATCTGGCGGGCGAGCTTGTTGTGCGGGAGCATGCCCTTGACGGCCAGCTCCACCGCGTGCTCGGGGCGCTTGGTGAGCAGCTCCTCGTAGCCGACCTGCTTGAGGCCACCCGGGTAGCCCGAGTGCCGGTAGGCGACCTTGGTCTGCCGCTTGTTGCCGGTCAGCGCGACCTTGCCGGCGTTGATGATCACCACGAAGTCGCCGGTGTCGACGTGCGGGGCGAACGTCGGCTTGTGCTTCCCACGCAGGAGGGTGGCGGCGTGGGTGGCCAGGCGGCCCAGAACGACGTCAGAAGCGTCGATAATGTGCCACTGACGCTCGATCTCACCCGGCTTCGGGCTGTACGTACGCACAGAATTACCTTGTCTCGTCGTCGGTCTGGGGGCGCGCGCTGGTCGTGGCAGAGCACGAACGTCAAGCGTACCCGAACGGGAACGCTCGCAGCTGTCGCACAACAGCAGGCAACAATACCCGCCAGCGCGGCGCACGGTCAAAACGGGCTGGAGAGGCCCGCCAGGCCGACGGACCGCACAACTTACCGGGCCCAGGATAGGCCGTGACCCGCGGCACGCCGACAGCGGGTGACGTGATTCCACCCACGGAGGGGACCCGCCGGGATGAATGCCTCTTAGCAGGCTCGAAACACGTGGGACGCGGGGCCGAAATTACCCACCGGCACGCTTCGGTCATGGCAGGCGGTACGGCCCCGGCGACGCGGCCCGGACGGGAGTCCGGCGTCGCACGCCGCCGCACGAGCTGCCACGGTACGGCCCCGGCGGGCCGGCCCGGACGTCGGTCCGGCGCCGGACGGGACCGCACCGCCCAGGGACCACCGCCAGGGTTGAGGACGGACCTGGCGGTGCCCGCCGGCACGGGCGACCGTTCCGGCAGAGGAGAGCTGCGGCGTGCGCCGGCCGGAGGTACGGCGGAGAACGTAGGCGTGACATGGGAGCGGGTCGACGCTGAGGACGGCGTGCTCCGGGCGTGCCCTTCGGTGGACCGGCCGGCCACGCCGCGGCTCGAACAACCGTCCGACGACCCCCGCACGGGCGCCGAATGACGGAACGGACCGGGGGTACGCGCAGATCCGTGATCACGGCCTCGGCGCTCGCGGAGCCGACGGTGTCGCTGGCCGGGTACACGATCGGGGTGACGTCGGACCGGCGCCGCGACGAGCTGGCCGGCCTGCTGGAGCATCGTGGCGCCCGGGTCGTGATCGCCCCGGCCCTGCGCATCGTGCCCATCGCGGACGACGCCGAGCTGCGCGCCGCGACGCGCCGGTGCCTGGAGACACCGCCCGACATCGTGCTGGTCAACACCGGCATCGGGATGCGGGGCTGGCTGGAGGCGGCCGAGGGCTGGGGGCTGGCCGAAGCGCTGCGCTCGGTGCTGTCCCGGGCATACCTGGTGGCCCGTGGTCCGAAGGCCAGGGCCGCGATCCGCTCCGCCGGGCTGCAGGACCACTGGTCGCCCGAGGGCGAGGGCTACGAGGAGGTCGTCGACCACCTGACCGCCCGCGGCGTCGCCGGGCTGATCGTGGCGATGCAGCTGCACGGCGAGAGCCAGCCGGAGTACACGGAGACGCTGGAGGCGGCCGGCGCGCGGGTGATCGAGGTGCCGGTGTACCGCTGGGCGCCGCCGATCGACCCCGCTCCGCTGCACCGCCTGGTGGATCTGGTCACCGGCCGGCTCGTGGACGCGGTCACCTTCACCTCGGCGCCGGCCGTCGCGGCCCTGTTGTCCGCCGCGGGCCCGGCCGCAGAATCGCTGCTGGAGGCGTTACGCGCCGACGTCCTCGCCGCGTGCGTCGGTCCGGTCACCGCGGCCCCGCTGCGCAGGCACGACGTCCCCGTGGCCGCGCCGGCCCGGGCCCGGCTGAGCGCACTGGTACGCACCATCGTCGACGAACTGCCGAAGCGCGCGGTGAGTCTCGAGGTCGCCGGTCATTCACTGACGTTGCGCGGCCACGCGGCGATCATCGACGGCGATCTGAAACCGCTCGCGCCCGCGCCGATGACGGTGCTGCGGGCCCTCGCCGCCACTCCCGGGCGGGTGCTCTCCCGGGCGGCGCTGCTGCGTACGCTCCCCCGCGGCGCCGACGAGCACGCCGTCGAGATGGCCGTGGCGAGAATCCGGGCCGGCCTCGGCACGCCCGGCGTCGTCCAGACCGTGGTGAAGCGCGGATACCGCCTGCCCACCTGACCCGCCCGGAGGCGACATCAGGTGGGCGCCGACGCCGGCCCTATCCGACCGGGGTCGGGAAGCCGCGCTCCTGCTCGGCCACCAGCGTGCGCATGGCGTGCTCGACGACGCCGACCAGCACCTGCTTGACGGAGTCGCGGTTCCGGGCGTCACACATGATCAGTGGCACCTGCGGCGCGATGGCCAGCGCCTCGCGCACCTCCTCCGGCTCGTACCGCGGCGCACCGTCGAAGCAGTTCAGCGCGACGAGGTACGGCAGGTGACGATTCTCGAAATAGTCGAGCGGCGCGAAGGCGTCGGAGATCCGCCGGGTGTCCACCAGGACCGCGGCACCCACCGCTCCCCGGATCAGCTCGTCCCACATGAACCAGAAACGGGTCTGGCCCGGGGTGCCGAACAGGTACAGGATCAGGTCGTCGGCCATGGTGATGCGACCGAAGTCCATCGCCACCGTGGTCGTCTCCTTGCCCGGCACCTTGGACGCGTCGTCGATGCCCTGTCCCGCCGAGGTCATCACGGCCTCGGTGGTCAGCGGCTCGATCTCGGAGACCGCGCCCACGAGCGTGGTCTTGCCCACGCCGAAGCCACCAGCGACGACGATCTTCGCGGAGGTGATCTCCTTGGGTTGCGCCCCCGCCCGCTCAGAGCTTGCGAAGTCCACTCAACACCCTTTCCAGCAGATCCATCCGCTCCGTGAACCCTTCCTTGGGAGCGGCGCTGTGCAGCGACAGCATCCCGTCGGCGACCATGTCGGCGACGAGTACCCGGGCGACTCCCAGCGGGAGCCTGCTGTAGGCCGCGATCTCGGCCAGCGACTGCGCCCGTGGCTCGCACAGCACGGCTATGCGGTACTTGTCATGCCCGGCGAACCGGGCTTCCTGAACGGCGGCCTGGCTGGCGACCAGGACCGCCTCGATGGGGATGTCCCGGCGCGGCTCCGTCCGGCCCCGGGTGACCGCATACGGTCGGACCAGGTTGCCGCGGGGGTCGTGCGGCTGTCCCATCGAACGGTCACCTCCTTTGCGAGCTGGACGTAGGGACGCGCTGGGGCCTTGCTAGACCTGGTGGGCGACGGCCTCACGCGGCGCCGGCACCAGGGCGGCGCCGACCCGCTCGACGAGCAGCGCCATCTCGTACCCGACCTGGCCCACGTCGCAGCTGCGGGCGGCCAGGACGGCCATCGACGATCCGTCGCTGATGGACATCAGGAAGAGGTATCCGCTGTCCATCTCGATGATCGTCTGCTGCACCTGGCCCGCGTTGAACATGCGGGAGGCGCCGTCGGTGAGGCTGACCACGCCGGAGGTGATCGCGGCGAGCTGGTCGGCGCGGTCCGCCGGCAGGTCCCGCGACGAGGCCAGCAGCAGCCCGTCCGCCGAGACCGCGACCACGTGCGCGATCCCGGCCACGCTGTCGGCGAAGTTGCTGAGCAGCCAGCCCATGTCCTGCATGGTGGGGGGCCTGGTCACTGTCCGTTCTCCTTCGGAGCAGGGGCGCCCTCGGCAGCTTCCTCACTGCCGGCCGTACGCCCTCGTTGCACGCCTCGGTGGTACGCGGAGAGAAGCCCGCGCACCTCATCCGGGCTGCGCCTTTTCTGGTTTCGGGGAGCGGTCTGCACGCCGCCCGGCACGAGCTGTGCCTGGGGCGTCCGCTTGGGGAGCCCCGAGCGGGTGGTGTCGGTGACGTTGGGTGCCGCCGCCGCCATCGCGCGCTGCCATCCTTCGTCGGCCGCAGTGCGCCAGGCGTCCTCGGCCGACCTGCGGGGCCGGGGCACGGACTGGTTACCACCGTCCGGACCGGCGTCGACCGGTCGGGAGCCGTTCTGCGCCGCCGTTGTGGAAGCGGCGGCGGCCGGTGCGGGCGATGCCGGGGCGGCCGGGACAGCGGGCGACACCGGGACGGGCGGGGCGGTGGTCGGCCGGGCGGCCGGGGTGGCTGCCCGAGGTGCGGCCCTCACCGGCTGCGGCGCCGCGGTGGCGGTGGTCGGCGCGGACGGCTGGTTCGGCGGTGGCGCGTAGCCCGCGGTCGGCATACCCCACTCCTCCGAGATCGGCCCGTCGTGACCCTTGAACCAACTCTGTTGCATCTGCAGGAAGATCGGCGCCGCCTCGGGCCGCTCATCCTGCTGCGCCGCGGGGGGCGGCGGCGGGGGCGGCATCGCGGCCAGGGCGGCGCCCCAGCCGTTGGGCTCGGGACTCGCCGGCCGCTGCGGGGCCGGCACCGGGCCGCCGTCCAGGGTGGTGAAGCCGACCGCCGGCGTCAGCGGCCGGGAGACCTGGGTGTCGGCCGCCGAGCCCTGCATCGTGGGGTACGCCATCGTCGGCGAGCTGGTCGCCCCCGAGTCGTACGCCGAGGTCCCCGCCGGCACCGGATCGACCGGTTGCGCCACCCGGGTGGGCAGCGGCGGACGTTCGTCGGCGCCACGCTTGGGCAGCGCGGGCCGGTTCGGCGTCGGGTAGCCGTCTCCGTGCTGCGGCCGTTGCGAGGGCTGCACCGGCAGCTGCGGGTGGCTCGGGATGTCCGGCTGCCGCGGCGGCGCGGAGATCGTGGGCGAACCGCCCCGGTCCGCGGCGGGCAAGCCGCCGGAGCGGTGCTGCCACGGCTCGGGCGCGATCGCCGGCAGGGTCGCCGTCGCCGCGCTGCCCCGGCCCAACGGCATCGGGTCGTTCCAGCCGCCCGGCGCCGGCTCCAGCTGGCGGTTGCCGCGCGAGGGCGGGTCCAGCGGCCGGTTGTTCGGCAGCACCACGATGTGGTTCGGCAGGATCACCTGGGCGACCGTGCCGCCCTCGATGTTGGCGCGCAGCTCGACGCGGATGCCGTACCGGTTGGCGAGCCGGCTGACGACGGCGAGACCCATGAGGCGGAACGCGGCCACGTCGACGTCGGGCGTCTCGGCGAGGCGCCGGTTGAGGCTGTCCATCTGTTCCTCGGACATCCCGAGCCCGCGGTCCTCGACTTGGATGACGACGTAGTCGCGGATCCGGCGGCCGTCCGCGACCACCACCGTGTTGGGCGGTGAGAAGCGGGTCGCGTTGTCGAGCAGCTCGGCGACGAGGCGGACCACGTCGTTGACGGCGACGGCGCTGATCGCGATGTCGGTGTCGACCGTGCCGAACTCGATGCGGTTGTAGAGCTCGACCTCGGACTGCGCGGCGCGCAGAGCGTCGACCACCAGCGCGTCCTCGCGGCGCGGGGCGCTGGAGTCGGCGCCGGCAAGGACGAGCAGGTTCTCGTCGTTGCGGCGCATCCGGGTGGCCAGGTGGTCCAGCTCGAAGAGCTGGGCGAGACGCTTGGGGTCCTCCTCGCCGCGCTCGATCTGGTCGAGCTCGCCGATCATCCGGTCGACCAGGCTCTGCGAGCGCCGGGCCAGGTTGAGGAACATGGCCGAGACGCTGGTCCGCAACGCGGCCTGCTCGGCGGCGACGCGGACCGCCTCGCGGTGGACCACGTTGAACGCCTGCGCCACCTGGCCGACCTCGTCCCGGTTGCTCAGCCGGATGGGGTCGCGCACCTGGCGCACGATGTCGTCGGCGCCGCCCTCGCCAAGGTTGCGGACGTCGCGCAGCCGGGCGACGGCGTCGGGCAGGTCGCGGTTCGCCACCGCGAGCGCGCCCTCCCGCAGCCGGCGCAGGGAGAGGTTGAGCGAGCGGGCGAGCAGGACGGCCAGGGCCACGGCGATGATCAGCGTCAGCAGGACCAGCCCCGCCTCGATGGCGGCCTGCCGCGTCACGGAGGCGCTCTCGTCGGTCGCCTGCTGCAGCGCCTGGCTCTCGAGCCGCTGCTCGGCCCAGCGCATCAGGTCGACCACCGAGCCCATCGACTGGGTGATGTCCTGGGGCGGCACCGCGTTGCCGCGGGTGAGCCGCAGCGACACCTGGTCGGCCAGGTTGACCGCGTCACCGGTGACGGTGTTGTCGACCAGCGCCTGCTGCTCGGGAGTGGCCACCAGTGCGAAGCCCTCGAGCGCCTCCTGCTGGCTGGTCTGCGTCGCGGTGACGACGGACAGCTGCTCGTCGCTGACGTCGCCGGCGACGCGGGCCGCGTACGCGACCGCTTCCTGCTCGGCGGTGCCAGCCTTGGCCCGGGAGAACGCCGAGACGGCGCGCAGACTGTCGGCGACCTTACCGGCGCCGGCGTACTGGCTGAGGACCTCTCCGTACCCGACGAGGTCGGTGATGACGACGCCGTAGCGCAACACGGCCTCGGACACGGCGATCTCGTCGCGATCGGTGATCTTCTTGCGCGTCGCGTCCATCGTGCGCAGGTGATCGTCGATCCGGGTGAGCCGGTCCTGCACGGCCGCGGGCGGCTCGTCCAGGGCACGCCGGTCGGTCGTGTACTTCTGGATCCGTTGATCACTTTGGGCGATGACGGCGTTGTAACCGTCCGGCTTGGCGCCGGGGGTCGCCAGGTACTCGGCGGCGGCCATCCGCTCCCGGTGCAGGTACTGCGTCAGCTCCGACACGTCGGTCGAGAGCCGGGCCAGGTCCTCCACCTGGCCGGCGTCGAGGGCACGGCCGCCGACGTCGACCAGGCGTACGGTCGCCAGGGCGAGCACGGCCAGCAGCGGCACGAAGAGGATCATCGCCAGCTTCGAGCGGATGCGGGCGTCCCGCAGCCGTGGCAGCCGGCTGCGGCGCTCACGCGTACCCGATCCGCCGTTCCCGCCACCGTCGTCGCTGCCCGCGGCAGGATCGGCGGCGGAGCCCGCGGGGTACGTCGAGGCCTGATTCGAAGAACCGGTGCTCACGACATCTCCTCGCTGATCTTCCCCGCATCTCTTCGCCCGCCCGATCGCCGGCGCCCGGGCCGAGCCGATGGCTGCGACAAGGCTCGTGCCACACGCGGCACGGCCGCGATTTCATCAGAGTCGGCAACCCTTTGGGAAGCCCGAGACATCCCGGAAACAGGGCTCACGCGCACCCGGCAATCACCCGAAGGGGTCGACAATCGACAGTGCGTAGGCGTTGACGTGGGCGAATGTAACCGTCACAACGGTCCGTGTCGACAGAGTGACGCATGTCCATCAAGATTCCAACCACTATGTGGGATGACTGTCCCGCGGACCCTTACCGGGGCGCGGCTTGACCACGACTCTTCACGTTGGCAAGGTTTGGCGCGATGTAACGGACGGACTGTCCGTGTTCGCGCGGTCCACTCCGGACAACGTTGCGTTCTGCGGGACACATCATGTCCCGGCTCCGCCCTCGAGGAGGCACCCCCAGTGAGGCTCCCCCGTCGCCTGACGGCGTCCGTCGCCGCATCGGCGCTCGTCGTCACCGCGCTCGCGGCCTGCGATTCGGACAGCGAGGCAAGCGGCAAGACCGACGTCGTGATCGGCGCCGATCTGGCCTCCGGCTCCGCCGTGGACGCCGCGTACGCCCGCGCCCTGCAGTTGCGCGTCGAGCAGGTGAACGCGTCCGGACAGCTCGGCGACTACAACCTCGTCCTGCGCATCCAGGACAACCGGTCCGACCCGACGTCCTCGCTACGCAACATCAGCACCCTGGGCGACGATCCGTCGGTCGCCGCCGTCGTCGCAGGCTCCTGCAGCGAGTGCGCGGTGGCCGCCGCGAAGACGATCAACGACAAGCGGGTGCCGACGATCGCGCTCGCGCCCGCCGAGGAGGTCAGCACGCCGGTGGAGAGCCGGCGCTACCTCTTCAAGCTCGGCCCCAACGCCGCCGACAGCGCGGCTGCGCTCACCTCCGAGCTCGTCCGCACCAACACCAAGTCGGTCGCACTGCTCTACTCCGACGACCTGTACGGCAAGGGCGGCCGCAGCCACATGGTGAAGAATCTCGCCAAGGCCGGCATCGAGGTGACGAACCAGCTCCCGGTGAAGCCCACCGCCACGGACGTGACCCAGACGGTCGGCACCCTGACCGACACCGAGCCGGACGCCCTGGTGGTCTGGACCGGCGCGGACCAGGCCACGCTCGCCGCCACCAGCGCCAAGGTCGCGAAGTACAAGGGCCGGGTGTATTTCGACGCGGCGGCCGCCGGCGACCTGTTCCTGCCGCGGGAGGCCGCTGCCGCGACGAACAACACGACGATGGTGTTCACCCAGATCCTGGCCATCGACGACGTCATCGCCACGACGCCGGCGAAGGCCGCCCGCAAGCAGTGGTTCCGCGACTACACCTCCCGCTACGGCAGCTACTCGGGCGCCGCGTCGTTCGGCGCCGACGCGGTCTCTCTGATCGCCGACGCCGTCGCCAAGGCCGGCACCAACCGGCAGCGAATCCGCGACATCCTGGAGACCTCGCAGACCGACGGGCTCTCCGGCCCGATCCGCCTGACCCCGGACAACCACTCGGGGCTGATGCCGCAGGCCCTGACCCTGCTCGTCGCCCGCAGCGGCCGCTGGCGCCTGCTGAGCTGACCGCCCACCACAGCCGAGAGGGCGCCGGTCCGTCGGGACCGGCGCCCTCTTCGCGTACGCGGATCAGCGCGCCGACGTCGTCGCCCGCACCCACGGAAGGGCGAGCCGCTCGACCAGCACGAGCAGGTAATACAGCACGATGCTGATGACGGCCAGGAGAGCGATCGCGGCGAACGCCGTCGCGGTGTCACCCTGGCCGCTGGTCTGCACGATGATCATGCCCAGACCGCTCTCGCCGTACTGCATCTCGCCGACGACGACACCGATCACCGCGAGCGGCATGCCGACCTTGAGACCGACGAAGATCTGCGGCAGCGCTGCGGGAAGCCGCACCCGCAGGAAGGTCTGCAGCCGCGAGGCGTCCATGGAGCGGACCAGCTCGGCGAGATCCGCCGGTGTGCTGGTGAGCCCGGTCGCCGTGGACAGCACGATCGGGAAGAAGCAGACCATGAACGCCATCGCCAGGATCGGGGTCTGCCCGTACCCGAACCAGATCAGCATGAGCGGCGCGAGCGCCACCTTCGGTACGGCGTTGAAGGCGACCAGCAGCGGCGAGAACATCCGCTCCACCGGGCGCCACGCCGCGATCGCCAGGCCGATGAGCACGCCCACCAGCACGGACAGGGCGAAGCCCAGAATCGTCGAGTACGTCGTGTGCCAGGTCTCGGTCAGCAGGACCTGGCGGTAGCGGTTGAAGCCGTCGAGCACCTCGGGCGGCGCCGGAAGCACCACGACGTTCATGTCGAAGATGACGGTGACGGCCCACCAGAGAACGATCGCCACCGCGAGGCCGAGGAGCGGCCACAGCACAGCCGAGACGGTACGGCGCGGCGCCGGTCCCGCCGGATCCGCCGCCGCCGGGGTGGAGGCGGTCGCGAGGTCAGTCATGTCTCATCGTTCCTCTTCAGGCGTCGCGGGGCGTCCGGCCGGACGCCCCGCGACAGCAGCCGAATCAGGCGTTCGGCACCAGGTCGAACGTGATGACCTGCTCGGGCGTGAGCCCGGCCGGGATCTGCCCGGAGCCCTGCAGGATCGCGATGCTGCGCGCGACCCGCTGGTTGTCCAGCGCGCCGACGGGCACGCCGGAGGCCTCGGAGCGCACGAACGGCGCCATCAGCGTCAGCTCGGCCGCGGCGGACTTGGGGTCGGCCGTCGCGACGTACTTCTTCAGGATGGTGCCGGCCTCGTCCGGGTTGGTGATCGAGTCCTGCAGACCCTTGAGCAGGGCCCCGGTGAACTTCTTGACCTTCTCGGGGTTGTCCTTGGCGTACTGGCTGGACGTGATCAGCACGTTGCCGTAGAGGTCCTGCAGGTAGTCGCTGTACGGCAGCAGCACCGCGGTCTTGCCCTTGGCGATGTTCTCGATCGTGGGCTTACCGACCACGAACTGCCCGATGCCGTCGACCTGGTGCTGCGCCAGCGTGCCGAAGAGCGTCTGCGGGTTGCCGTTCTGGAACTTGACCTTGGTCGCGTCCACGTTGGCCAGCTTCGCGTACGTGGGGAACAGGTTGCGCACGACGGAGCCGGGGGTGTCCGCGAGGGTCTTGCCCTCGAGGTCCTTGGGCGCGCTGATCCCGTAGCCCTCCAGCGACATGATCGCCGCCATCGTGCGCTGCTGGATCGCCGCGACCGCGGTGAAGCCGGTCAGCTTGGGCGCGCCGCCGGCGCCACCCGCGGCGAGCAGGCCGCCCGTGAGGTCGATCGGCGTGAACTGGGCCTGACCACCGACGATGGACTTGACGTTCTCGCCGGAACCGTTGCCGGGCTTGATGTCGACGTCGAAGCCGGCGTCCTTGAAGTAGCCCTTCTCCTTCGCCACGTATGCGTAACTGTCCCGGCCGAAGTTGCCGAAAGACGTCAGGTAGGTGACCTTCTCCAGCGCCTGCGAACCACCGGAGGGGCTCTTGTCGTCCGCGTCGTCGCTGCAACCGGCTGCGGCGGCGAGCGTCGTGGCCAGCGCTGCGGCCACGAGCGTACGGGTGAATGTCCTTCTGTGCACCGGATTCCTTCCCAACCGAGGGGGTGTTGAGGCGGTCGGCGCCGCCGGCGGAGGGTGCCGTGACGCCGCGTGGTGTTGTTTCGAACTCGCGGCGTTAGCGTAGGGGACCCGAAGCCGATCATCGATGACAGGTATGGCTCAGGAGCCCTTGTGGACAGGCTGCTCCTCGACGCACGCCATCGGACGGCTACAGTGGCAGCGCATCGATCCGACTCCATCGGGAGCACAACGCAGATGATCCGGCTCAGCGGCGTTTCGCGGACGTTCGCCGGACGCTCCGGCACTGTCGAGGCGCTCCGCGAGATCGAATTGGACGTCGCCGAGGGCGAGTTCGTCGCGGTGCTCGGCCGCTCGGGCTGCGGAAAGTCCACATTGCTTCGCATGATCGCCGGCCTGCTCCCGGCGACCTCCGGCGAGGTCCGGGTTTCCGGCGATCGGGTGACGAAACCCCGGCGTGACATAGCGATGATGTTCCAGAAGCCGGCGCTGCTGCCGTGGCGCACGGTCCTCGACAACGTGCTGCTGCCGGTTCAGATCTTCGGCTGGCGCAAGGCCGCCCACCGCGAGCGCGCGCACGAGCTGCTGGCCATGTCGGGACTGGCCGGCTTCGAGAAGCGGCTCCCGCACGAGCTCTCCGGCGGCATGCAGCAGCGGGTCGCGCTGTGCCGGTCATTGATCGCCAATCCGCGCGTGATGCTCATGGACGAGCCGTTCTCCGCGCTGGACGCCCTCACCCGCGAGGAGCTGTCGGGCGAGCTGCAGCGGGTGCACATGGAGCTGAACACGACCATTGTCTTCGTCACCCATTCGATTGACGAGGCGGTGCTGCTGGCCGACCGGGTCGTGGTGCTCAGCCCCCGCCCGGGCCGGATCCGCGAGGTGCTCGACGTCAAGATCCCCCGGCCGCGCACGCTGGGCCGGGGCGCGCACCTCGAGGATGTCGCCCGGTGCAGCGCCGAACTGCACGAACTGCTCATGGCTTAGGACATCCGCATGCGCGTCAGCCTGTTCACCGAGCCGCACCGCGGCGCCACGTACGACGACCAGCTCCGGTTCGCGCGGCACGCGGAGGACGCCGGCTTCGACGGCTTCTTCCGCGCCGACCACTACCAGTCGATGGGTGCCGACCCGGGGCTGCCCGGTCCCACCGACGCCTGGCTCACCCTGGCCGGCCTGGCCCGCGAGACGTCCCGGATCCGGCTCGGCACGCTGGTCAACTCGGCGACGTTCCGGCTGCCCGGCCCGCTCGCGATCATGGTGGCCCAGGTGGACGCGATGAGCGGAGGCCGCATCGAGCTGGGTATGGGCGCGGGCTGGCTGGAGCGCGAGCACACCTCGTACGGCATCCCGTTCCCGCCGCTGGGCGAGCGCTTCGACCGGATGGCCGAGCAGCTCGCGATCGTGACCGGGCTGTGGGCCACGCCGGACGGCGAGACGTTCTCCTTCGACGGCAAGCACTACCGGCTGCTCGACGCGCCCGCGCTGCCCAAGCCGGTCCAGCGTCCCGGCCCGCCGGTGATCGTGGGCGGCCGGGGACCGAAGCGGACGCCGGAGCTGGCCGCCCGCTTCGCGGACGAGTTCAACATGCCGTTCAAGACGGTCGCCGAGACCACCGCGGCCTTCGATCGGGTACGCCGGGCCTGCGAGACGTACGAGCGCCCCGCGGACCGCCCGCTGATCCTGTCGGCGGGCGTCGTGGTGGCCCTGGGCCGCACGGACGAGGAGGCCCGCCGCCGCGCCGCGCCCCTGCACGTGCCGAGCGCCCTGCCGCCGGAGGACCCGGTGGAGGGCTCCCCCGACGCGCTCGTGCAGCGGATCGGCGAGATGGCGCAGGCCGGCGCCACCCGGGTGCACCTGCGGCTCATCGACATGTCCGACCTCGACCACGTGGACCTGATAGCCGAACGGGTCCTGCCACAGGTAGGAGAGCTGTGACCGACCAGGAGCTGGGACCCGTCGGGCAGGAGATCATGCTCGAGAACGACAAGGTGCGCGTCTGGCACATCTCGCTGAATCCGGGCGAGTCCCAGCCGCTGCACCACCACGGCCTGCCGTACGTCGTGGTCGCCGTCCAGGGCGCGAAGAACGTCATCCACACCGTCGACGGCGACCGGATCGACGTGGTGGAGGAGACCGGCAGCATCGTCTTCCGGGAGCCGGGCCAGACTCACATGCTGACCAATGCCGGTGACACTGTGTATATCGGCAGGATCATCGAACTGAAGTCCGCCTAATCGGAATTTTGGCAAGCCTTAAGAAGCTGGCTTCCGACTGGCGGGCGGCCCGGACCATTCCGTAACGTGCCCGCCATGGCATTTCGGACGTGGGCCAAGCTGCTGTTCGCCACTCTCGGCGTGGGCGCGCTGGCGGGGGCGAGCCAGCTCGGGCTGGCGTACGGCCTCGGCATCGTGCGCCTGACCCGGGTCCTCGACGTGACGGCGCGTGATCAGTGGACCGCACAGCTCGCCTGGGCGGCCTGGATCCCGATGGTGGCCGCGGTCGCCGGGGCGCTCGCCGGCGTGCACCTGCTGCGCCGCTGGTCGACGGAGTCCCGCGCCGGGGTGGGCACCGAGATCGCGCTGGCGTTCGCGGCGGCGGTCGGCGCGGCCGTCGTCGTACCGCTCACCATGCAACCGGCCCGCACCGCGCAGGTGGCCGGCGTGAACCCGGTCGTGGTCATCGCCATCTGCTCCGGCCTGGGCGCGCTGGTCGGCATCTTCGCCGCCTGGGGCGCCGTGGCACAGGCCGTGGCCCGATGGAGTCTGATCACCACGGGCGCGGCGATCTGGCTGGTGGCTGTCGTGTCCGTGTCGCCGTCGCTGGCGCCGGGCAAGCCGCTCCCCGCCGTACGCCTCGGGGTCTTCGACGCGAGCTTCCTCACCCCCGCGGTGACCCAGCGGACGGCCCTGGCCACCATGCCGGCGCTCGCCCTGCTGCTCGGCGCGATCCTCGGCTGGACCGCCCGCCGGCGCGACCTGCCGACGCTGACCATCGCGCTGGCCGGCATGCCGGGCCCGGCGCTGCTCACGATCGCCTACCTGATCGCCGGCCCGGGCTCGGGCGACGCCCGCTACCAGGTCGTGCCGTACTGGGCGGCGATGACGGCGACCGGCGCCGGAGTCCTGGGATCGGTCCTGGCGGCGGTCCTGCGCCGCTCCCCCGCCTCGGACGAGCAGGACGACGCCGGCGACGGACCCACCGACGACCGCCCCCCGCTGCCCAAGCGGGTCGAGCAGCCGGCATCGGCCATCGCCGCCGCGGCCGCGCCGACGTCCCCACCCCCCGCCGCCGCCCCTGCCCGCCCACCGGCCACCGCCGCCACGCCGACCCCCTCGCCGGCCGCCACGCCCCCTCGCCCTCCGGCCGCCGCCGCGCCCGCGCCGGCCGAACCGACGACCGACCCTCAGCTGCGCACGTCGGACACCGCGGTCTTCGACACCACGGGTACGCCGCAACCGAAACGTCCCACCGCTCGCCGCTCCAGCGCGGCCGACGCGTTCACCGGCCGCACCGGCGAGTTCCCCACCCGTCGTCCGACCTCCCCCGCCCCGGCGGGCCACAGCGTCCCCCTCGGTGAGTACGCCACCCCGGAACCGGCCCCCTTCGACGCCTTCGCCCGCGGCAAGGACAACCCGGGCGCCGGCGGCAACGCCCAGGCCGGCACGGAGACCCCCACCGCCGCACCGAAGCCGTACGTCCCGGAGCCCGCAACCCGCCCCATCCCCCCGGAAGCCCTCCCGGCGCCGACCGCGGAGCAACCCCGCCCGGTCCCCGGCCGCCTGGGCCGCAGCCTCCGCCCGTTCGCCCGGGGCCGCGCCTCGGAGCCCCTCACCCCGGAACCCACCATGGTCAGCGCGCCGCTGCCCCAGCCGCAGCCGGTGACGCCGCCGCTGCCCGTCACCCCGGCGCCGAAGCACGCGGACGTCCCGCAGCAGGCCCCCGCCCCGGACGGCCCACCGGCGGGCGGCGGCCGCAACCGCTTCGGCCTGCGCCGCCGCAAGGACGAGGACTACGTGGACTGGGTGAGCGGCCTCGGCAAGTAACCCGCAGCCGCGCCCGGGACAAAAGCCCTGACCAGCCCGGCCGCAGGGGAGCAAGGCCCTGACCAACCCGGCCACGCAGGAACACGGCCCGACCAGCCCGGCCGTGGAGGAACAAGGCCCCGACCGACCCAACCGGGCCGGGACAGAGCCCTGCCGAGCCGAAGCACGGCCGAAGCCCCGAGCGGAGGCTACGGACGCCGGCCCATGCGCGAGATCGGCCGGAAAATCAAGCGAAAGCCCAGCAAGCCCCGGCCAACGCATAGTCGAACGCCGATGGAATGATCCGTCACGGAGGTACCGTCACGCTCCCGATCGCCGGACGATGAGCGCACGGCCCGCGGTACGACGGGCCCCGACGCTACGGAGTCCGCATGTCCGTCGACACACCGGCACCCCGCCCGTCCCCCCTGCGCCGCCTGCTCTCGGCGGTCGCGATCGTCTTCGCGCTCACCGGTGGCACGCTCGTCGCGCCGGCCGTGGTCGCGCCGGAGCACACGGCCGCCGCCGAGGCCTCGGTCTACTCCAGCTGCACGATGTCGCGCTGCACCGACGCGCGTACGGCCCGGTCGGGCTGGAGTCAGCTGGGCTGGCCGACGGGTTCCGGCTGGTACACGTGGCCCTACGGCCAGTACAACTACACCGGCGGCACGTTCCAGAACCGCGAGCGCCAGCTGCCGACGAACGCCACCTACAACGAGTACGACGTCTACCCGCGGTCGCGCGGCGCGGCCCGGGACGCGTACCGGATCGTGGTGAACCGGTCCACGAAGGAGACCTGGTTCACCCCGGACCACTACGTCAACTTCTACAAGCTCTGAGAGATCCGGCCCGCCGCCCGGCCGCCGCGAGAGGCAGCCGGGCGACGAGCACGTCAAGCGGTCGTGACCGGCAGATACACCCGACCGCCCGCGTTCAGGAACTCGTCGCTCTTGTCCTTCATCCCCTGCGCGGCGTACTCCTTCAGCTCCTGCGTGATCTTCATCGAGCAGAACTTCGGCCCGCACATCGAGCAGAAGTGCGCCGTCTTGGCCGGCGCCGCGGGCAGCGTCGCGTCGTGGTACGCCCGCGCGGTGTCCGGGTCCAGCGCCAGGTTGAACTGGTCCTCCCAGCGGAACTCGAACCGGGCCTTCGACAGCGCGTCGTCCCAGGCCTGCGCGCCCGGGTGCCCCTTGGCCAGGTCCGCGGCGTGGGCGGCGATCTTGTACGCGATCACGCCGGCCTTCACGTCGTCGCGATCCGGCAGCCCGAGGTGCTCCTTGGGCGTGACGTAGCAGAGCATCGCGGTGCCGAACATGCCGATCATCGCCGCGCCGATGGCCGAGGTGATGTGGTCGTACGCCGGCGCGATGTCGGTGGTCAGCGGCCCGAGCGTGTAGAACGGCGCACCCGAGCACAGCTCCTGCTGCAGGTCGACGTTCTCCTTGATCTTGTGCATGGGCACGTGCCCGGGCCCTTCGATCATCACCTGGACGCCGTGTTCCCACGCGACGTGCGTGAGCTCGCCCAGTGTGCGCAGCTCGGCGAACTGCGCCTCGTCGTTGGCGTCCGCGATGGATCCGGGGCGCAGCCCGTCGCCCAGCGAGAACGTCACGTCGTACCGGGCGAGGATCTCGCACAGCTCGGCGAAGTTCTCGTAGAGGAAGTTCTCCCGGTGATGCGCGAGGCACCAGGCCGCCATGATCGAGCCGCCGCGCGACACGATGCCGGTGACCCGGTCGACGGCCAGCGGCACGTACGGCAGCAGCACCCCGGCGTGCACGGTCATGTAGTCGACGCCCTGCTCGGCCTGCTCGATCACGGTCTCGCGGAAGACCTCCCAGGAGAGCTTGACCGGGTCACCGTCGACCTTCTCGAGCGCCTGGTAGATCGGCACGGTGCCGATCGGGACGGGCGAGTTGCGGATGATCGCCTCGCGCGTCTCGTGGATGCGCTTGCCGGTGGAGAGGTCCATGACCGTGTCCGCGCCCCATCGGGTGGCCCAGGTGAGCTTGTCGACCTCTTCCGCGATCGAGGACGTGACCGCGGACGTACCGATGTTGGCGTTGACCTTGACCAGGAACCGCGACCCGATGATCATCGGCTCGCTCTCCGGGTGGTTGACGTTGGCCGGCAGCACCGCGCGACCGGCCGCGATCTCCTCGCGGACCACGGACGCGTCGACGCCCTCGCGGATCGCCACGAACTCCATCTCGTCGGTGACGATCCCGGCCCGCGCGTAGGCGAGCTGGGTCGGACGCGACCCGGCGAGCGGCGTACCCCCGCCCGCGACCGGCGCGACGTCGCCCCGGGACGCGATCCACGGCCCGCGCAGCGGCGGCAGCCCCACCTCGGGATCGCTGCCGGGTCCGGACGTGTCGTAGAGCCGGACCGGCGGGTTGTCCCCGGTCAGCTCGACCTCGGCGAACGGCACCCGCAGGTCCGGACGCGAGCCCTCGACGTACACCTTGCGCCTCATGTTTCCTCCCCAATCGTGATGAACCGGGCGTGACAAGGCCGCGAGGGATCACGGCCTGCGAAGCAAGAGCCCTCAGGCGAAGTGGTGCAGCGGCCCGGGTCCCGCCCCGAGCTTCCAGTCGCGGCCGCCGGCCAGCGCCCGCGCGACGTAGGACTTGGCCGCCCGCACCGCGGCCGCGACGTCGTCACCCAGGGCGAGCCGCGCCGCGATCGCGGACGAGAACGTGCAGCCGGATCCGTGATTGTTGGCGGTCGGAACGGGTTCACCGCGCAGCGTCTCGCTGCGCCCCGCGGTGTGCAGCAGGTCGACGGCGAGCTCGCTGCCGGTCACCACGACCGCCTCGGGCCCGCGCGCGGCCAGGTCGGCCGCCGCCCGGGCCATCTCCTCGGCCGTCTCGACCCGGCCACCGGTGAGGGCGCCGGCTTCGTGCCGGTTCGGCGTCAGAACCCTCGGGTACGGGATCAGCGGCGAGACAGAAGCAACACCGGACAACCGGCTGCCACTGGTGGCGACGAGCACCGGATCCACCACCAGGTTCGGCAGTTCCGCGGCCCGCGCGGCGATCACCTCCGCGACCGCCGGATCCCCCACCATGCCCACCTTGACGGCCGCCACCTCGAAGTCCGACAGCACCGCGTCGAGCTGAGCCGCCACGATCTCCGCCGGAATCGAGTGGATCGCGGTGACCCCCCGGGTGTTCTGAGCCGTCACCGCCGTGATGACCGAAACCCCGTACGCCCCCAGCGCCGCGAACGTCTTGAGATCCGCCTGAATCCCGGCGCCGCCCCCCGAATCCGACCCCGCGATCGTCAGCACCACGACGGGCGTCACGTGGTCACCGCCTCGACCAGTTCCCGCGTGACCTTCTCCGGATCGTCGGCCCGCATCACCGCACCCATCACCGCCACCCCCGCCGCTCCGGCATCAAGACACTCGCGAACCCGCGACGCCGAATCGACGCCGCCGAGCGCAAGCCACGTCCGCTCCCCCGCCAGCCACGCCGCCCCGGACGAACCCAGCGCCGGGCCGTATCCGGGCTTCGACCGGCTGGCGTAGACGGGCGACACCGTCACATAGTCCTCATCGGACAGCTCCTCGAATCCGTGCCACGATCGTCCCACCAGCTCCACGCCGTCGGGCCGGTTATCCACAGCAGACAGATGCACGGCGCTGCCACCCAGCGGATCCGGGCCCGCGATGATCAATCGTCCGGGCGGCACGACGGTCCTCACTTCTGAGGCGAGGGCGTATCTGTCCGCGTACGAAAGATCCTTCTCGCGCAGGACGACCCACGACGCGCCGCCGCGGACCGCGGCCCGGACCACCTCGACGAGCGGCCCCGCCGCGAGTCCGCGATCGGTGAGCACGACGACGCCGGACGGGATCACCATGCCGGCATCCCCTCGTCCGAAGTGGACGCAAGAGCGTGATAGCGCTTCGGGATGCGGCCCGCACCGGCCGCGAGCCGCCCGGCTTCCACGGCGTGCCGCATGGCAGCGGCCATTCGCGCGGGGTCCTCGGCACGGGTCACGGCCGAGGCGATCAGCACGCCGTCGCACCCGAGCTCCATCGCGAGGGCAGCGTCCGAGGCCGTGCCGATGCCGGCGTCGAGGATCACCGGCACGTCGACGCTGTCGCGGATCAGCCGGATGTGGTGCGGGTTGCTGATGCCCAGCCCCGACCCGATCGGTGCGCCCGCCGGCATCACCGCCGTGCACCCGGCGTCGGCCAGCCGCCGGGCGAGGATCGGATCGTCGCTGGTGTACGGCAGCACCCGGAACCCGTCGTCGACCAGCCGCTCCGCCGCCCGCAACAGCTCCACGCCGTCCGGCAGCAGGGTCCGCTCGTCGCCGATGACCTCGAGTTTGACGAGGTCGGTCTCGAACGCGTCCCGGGCCAGCTTCGCGGCTTTGACGGCGTCCGCGGCGGTGTAGCACCCGGCCGTGTTCGGTAGCACGCGCATGCCCAGCCGGTCGAGCATCGGCAGCAGGCCCGGCCCGGCCGCGTCGATCCGGCGCAGCGCGACGGTGACCATCTCGGTGCCGGACGCCACGATCGCCGCCTCGAGCGCGGCGAGGCTCTCCGCCCCGCCGGTGCCGAGGATCAGCCGGGACTCCCCGAAGAGGTCCGCCATGTCAGCCACCCTGCGCCGCGGTCAGCACCTCGACCCGGTCGCCCTCGGACAGCCGGGCGCCGGGCCAGGCCGACCGGGGCACGACCTCGCCGTTCACGGCGACCGCGACGCCGCGCCGCGCCTCGGTGACGGCGGCGACGAGCCGCTCGACGGTGCTGCCGGCCTCGACCGTACGGCCGGCGCCGTTCACAGTGACCCTCACGCGAACCTCCCGGGGCTGAACGCTGCGAGCAACGGATCGACCCGGCCCTCGACCAGGTCGGCGATGAGATCGGCGGTGACGGGCGCCAGCAGCACCCCGTTGCGGTGGTGGCCCGCGGCCACGACGACGTCCCCGGTCCAGCGCCCGAGCAGCGGCGCATTGTCCGGTGTGGACGGCCGGTGCCGGACCACGGTCTCGGTGAGCTCGAACTCGGCCAGCTCGGGAACCAGGTCGACGGCCGAGCGCAGCAGCTCCAGCACGGACCCGGCGGTCACCGTGAAGTCGGCCCGCTCCTCCTGGGTCGCGCCGACGACCACCTCGCCGTCCGGTCGCGGCACGAGATACACGTGCCGTCCGTCGACGTACCCGTTCACGATGTGCCGCAGGACGCCCGGCTCCCCGCGCAGCCGCAGCACGAGACCCTTCACCGGCCGTACGGGCAACCCGGTCAGCCCGGCGGTACCCAGTCCGGCGGCCACGACGGTGGTGCCGCCGGGAAGCGACGTCATCCGGCTCGTCGTCACCGCGTCTGCGAGGGCGGCCCGCAGCGCGGCGACCACGCGCCGCGGATCCACCTGGTGGTCGTCGGGCACGTGCGCCCCACCACGCACCCGCGGCGAGAGGGCCGGCTCCAGCTCGCGCAGGTCGCTCGGCGGCAGGCGGCGCATCTTGAGCTCCCGCTGCTCTCGGAAAGCCCACATCCGCCGGGCCTCGGCGAGGTCGTCGCCGGTCAGCGCCACATCCACCGCCCCGGTGGCGTTGTAGCACAGGTCGTGGCCCGTCTCCCGCTCCAGCTCCGCGGCGAAGGACGGCCACCGCCGCGCCGATTCGAGCAGCAGTTCCTGCAGTGGATCCTGGCCGAACGCGGTCTCCCCGGCCGGAGCGAGCATCCCGGCGGCGGCGTACCAGGCGCCCTCGTCGCCACCGCTGTCCATCACGGTCACGGACCGTCCACGCTGGACGAGTCGCCATGCGACGGAGAGCCCGATGATGCCCCCGCCGACCACGGTCACGTGGCTCACGACAGCGCCTTCAGCAGCCGCCCGGTCGCCTCACCGGGATCCGCCGCGTCGGCGACCGCGCCGACGACGGCGACCGCGGCAGCCCCGGCGCGGCGCAGCTCGGGAGCGTTCTGCGCGGTCACGCCGCCGATGGCCACCACCGGCACGCCGGGCACCGAAGCCGCGACCGAACCGATCCTGGCCACCCCGAGCGGCGCGGGCAGCCCGGATTTGGTCACGGTCAGGAAAGCCGGGCCCACACCGAGGTACGAGGCCCCGTCCGCGACCGCCGCCCGGGCGGCCGCCTCGTCGCGGCACGTCCCACCGAGCACCGCCGCCGGGCCGAGCACGCGGCGCGCCGCGGCCACCGGAAGGTCGTCCGCGCCGACGTGGCCGCCGTCCGCCCCGACCGCGAGCGCCACGTCCAGCCTGTCGTTGACCAGGCACAACACCCCGGCCGGACGGCACAGGCCGACGACCGCCGCCGCCAGCTCGTACGCGGCCCGATCGGTGACGTCGTCCTCGACGCGGACCTGGACCGCCAGCCGGCCGGCCGAGCCGAGACCGCGTGCGGCGGCCACGGCCGCGGTGACGACGGCGACGGCGTCACGGCCGGGACGGGCATCGGTGATGAGGTGCAGACACGGGAAAGCAGGGTCCACAACGCGCTCCTCCCTGCGCCGGCATGACCCGGATCAGGTTCGACGGTCGGGGGCCGCGACAGCCCCCCTCTCAGCCCGGTGCACCGGACTCCCGTGGGGTTGGTTCCGCCGCCGACACTAACGCCGCGCCGCGGTCCGCGTAAACCCCCTCAGCGCACGTCCCACACCGGCTCGGGCGTCTCCACGACCTCGCCGTCACCCTGGAAGAGCACGAACCGATCGAATCCCCGCGTGAACCAGCGGTCGTGGGTGACCGCGATCACCGTGCCCTCGAAGGCCTTCAGCCCCTCCTCCAGCGCCTCCGCCGAAGCGAGATCGAGGTTGTCGGTCGGCTCGTCGAGCAGCAGCACGGTGGCACCCGACAACTCGAGCAGCAGCACCAGGAACCGCGCCTGCTGCCCACCGGACAGCGTGCCGAAGAGCTGATCTCCCTGCGCCGCGAGCTCGTACCGGTTGAGCGCCTTCATCGCACCGGCCCGGTCCCGCCCGGCCCGGTGGTCGTCGCCGCGCCACAGGATCTCGACGAGCGTACGGTCGACCAGCTCCGGCCGGTCGTGCGTCTGCGAGAAGTGCCCGGGCCGGACCCGGGCGCCCAGCTTGGCCGTGCCGTTGTGCGCGACGTGCGCCAGCGGAGCCCCGTCCACCGGCTTGTTCTCGACGTCCGGCGCGGTGCCGCCGGCCGCGAGCAGCCGCAGGAAGTGCGACTTGCCGGTGCCGTTCGCGCCGAGGACCGCGACCCGGTCGCCGTACCAGATCTCCAGGTCGAACGGAAAGGTCAGGTCCTCCAGCTCCAGGCCCGTGCACACCACGGCCCGTTTTCCCGTACGCCCGCCGCGCAGATCCATCCGCAGCGACTGTTCCTTCGGAGGCAGCGGCGGCGGCCCGGCCTCCTCGAACTTGCGCAACCGCGTCTGGGCGGCGTGATAGCGCGACGCCATCCCGTCGTTGTACGTCGCCTTCTGCTTCAAGGTCAGCACGAGCTCCTTCAGCTTCACGTGCTCCTCGTCCCACCGCCGCCGCAGCTCGAGCAGCCGTTCGTGGCGGTCGGACCGGGCCTCGTGCCAGGAGGCGAACCCGCCCGGATGGGTCCACGCGCTGCCACCCTCCACGGCCACGACCCGGGTGGCGGTCTGGGCCAGCAGCTCCCGGTCGTGCGACACGTACAGGACCGACTTCGGCGACTCCCGCAGCCGCGCCTCCAGCCACCGCTTGCCGGGCACGTCGAGGAAGTTGTCCGGCTCGTCGAGCAGCAGCACCTCGTCGCCGCCGCGCAGCAGCAGGTCGAGCGCGAACCGCTTCTGCTGCCCGCCGGAGAGCGTGCGCACCGGCCGGTGCTTCACCTCGTCCCACGGCTTGTCCAGGATGGCCACGGCCACGGTGTCGAACAGCACTTCGGCGTCATAGCCGCCGGCCTCGCCCCATCCGGCCAGCGCGCCGGCGAACCGCATCTGCGCCTTCTCCGAATCCGGGTCGGCCCGCAACGCGGCGTCGGCGCCGGCGACCGCGTCCGCCGCGGCCCGCAACGCGGGCGCGACCAGGGACAAGGCAAGATCTTCGAGGGTACGGTCATCGCCGATCATCCCGATGAACTGCCGCATGACCCCCAGCCCGCCGGACCGCGCGACAGTCCCGGCGGGTACGGCCAGATCCCCGGCGACCATCCGCAACAGGGTCGTCTTCCCCGCGCCGTTGGGGCCGACGAGCGCCACCTTCGCGCCCTCACCCACTCGGAAGGAGACATCGGAGAACAGCTCTCGCCCGTCCGGCAGCACGAACGCGACCCCGGAGACATCCACGTAACCCACGCGGCCATCCTCCCCGAGGAGACGACGCAGGTCAGTCGGTTTTTCCGGCGGCACCGCGGGTGATCCGCAGCACCCGGAAGCCGCGCTGGCTCGCCACCCGGGCCACGTCCCAGCCGAGCGAGGTCAGCCACCCGTGCAGCGAGTCGCCGCCGAGGTTGCGGTTGATGACCACCCACGCCACCCCGTCCGGCGCGAGCCGTTCCAGCCACCGCTGCATCAGCGCGTGCAGCTCCGCCTTGCCGACGTGCGTGGGCGGGTTGCTCCAGATCTCGTCGAACGTCACGTCCGCGGGCACCTCGTCGGGGGCGGACACCCGGACCCGGTCCGCCAGCCCGAGCGCGGCGGCGTTCTCCACGGTCAGGTCGCGGGCCCGGGCGTTGACGTCGATCGCGTAAACGGTCGCGCCCGGCGCCTCGCCGGCGAGCACACACGTGATCGGGCCGTACCCGCAGCCGACGTCGAGCAGGTTCCCCGTCGTCGCGGCGCCCGGCAGGTCGGCCTTGCGCAGCAGGACGGCGGTGCCGGGATCGAGCCGACCGGCCGAGAACACCCCGCGCGCCACCACCAGGTCGTACGCCCGCCCCGCCGCGGTGAACTCGATGCGCCCCCGGCTCTCCGGAGTCGCCGGCTCGGCAGTGAAGTAATGGTCCGCAGTCACCCTGCCAGTGTCCCGCCGGACCCTCGAGCGACCCGCACCGGGTCGCCGCACAACGAGCGGTGGCGCACCGGGGTGCCGCACAAAGTGTGCGTCCATCGATTCGGGTGCGCTCCTACCGTAGGCTGCATGTTCCGCGCCCCTCAGCCCCGCTCCGCCCACCGTGCGAACCAGGGAAGCGGACTCGCCACCCTCGCGAGGCCCACGTCGCTCATGCCGGGCCTCACCCGTACGCCGCCCGCGCAGCACCGCCGCGCGTCGATCCCCGCCCAGCGCCGCCGCACGGCCGGAACGCCTCAGCCCGTCTCGCACCAGGCGACCCCGCACCGCCGCGCCGCGCGCCGCCGAGCCTCCGTGGGTGTCCAGGCGTTCCTGCGGCCCGTCGAATCCACGCTGCAGGCCGCCTCCGCCCACCTCACGCAACGCCTCGAGGCCGTCCTCCGAACCGCGGGCGGGACCCTGGCACGGCCCGCGACGGTGCGTCCCGGCCGGCCGGCGCGCTCACGCACTCTCCGGCACGGCCCTCAGGAGCCCGGCGAGGCCATGCACGTCCTCCTGAGCGGTCTGGGCGCGCTCATCGTTCTGTCGATCATCGTGCTGAGCATCTTCTTCGTGATCGCCGAGGAGCAGCGCGGCCCGGTCGGCGACACCTCCGCGGCGATCGCGGCGCCGGCATCGATCAGCTCCCGGCAGCTCGACGCCGCCCCGCTGACCGGTACGGAGGTCTTCCCCGGCACCCGGATCACCCCGGCCGGCGGGGCACCGTACGAGGTGACGTCGACCCAGGCGGAGGAGGACTGCGGGCTGGGCGCCACCGGGGACCTCGGAGCCGTCCTCGCCGAGAACGGCTGCTCCCAGCTCGTCCGCGGCCGCCTCACCGCCCCGTACGGCGGCTACCAGGTCACCGCGGGAGTCTTCAACCTGGCGGACGAGGCCGCGGCGACGCGGGCCAGCGACCGGGCCGGGATCCTCGTCGAGGCCGGTACGGGCACCTTCGCCTCGCTGATCCCGGCCGGCGCGGGCTCACCGGCGCCCCCGCTGGCCCAGGTCAACTGGCACGCCCGTGGCCACTACCTGCTCTACTGCGTGATCTCCCGCCCGGACGGCGCCCTGGTGGCCGACGACGACCCGTACGCGGCCCGCATCACCACCGACCTGATCGAACGCCACCTCGCCGGCCAGGTCATCGCCAGGCGCGCCGCGAAGTCCTGACGTCCCGGCCGCCAGGCGCGCAGCACGGACAGGCGGCGGATCAGGCGCGCAGACGGCGCGTCGCGTCGGCGCGCTGGGCGTACTCGCTCTCTGCGGGATAGCCGACGGCCACGAGCGTCAGCCCGTGCGCCGGCGCCACCGTGACCTCGCTCGACCGCTCCCGCAGGGTCAGCAGCTTCGCCGGCCAGCCCGGGTCCCGCCGCCCGTCGCCCACGGTCAGCATCGCCCCCACCAGGCTGCGGACCATCGCCTGGCAGAACGCGTCGGCCTGCACGGTCGCCACGGCGACCCCGTCCGGCTCGCGACGCCAGTCCAGGCGGGTGATGGCCCGCACGGTGGTCGCATGCTCCTTGCGTTTGCAGTACGCGGCGAAGTCGTGCAGCCCGACGAGCCCCGCCGCGGCCGCGTTGAGCCGTTCCAGGTCGAGCGGACGCACCCAGCCGATGGTGTCGTGGCGCCGTAGCGGCTCGGGCCCGAAGACGGTGTCGGCGACCCGGTACTCGTACCGCCGGAACGTCGCGGAGAACCGCGCGTCGAATGTGGACGGCACCGGCGTCACAGCCCGTACGCGCGCGTCCGGCGGCATCAGCGCGGCGAGCCGGCGCAGCAGGGACTCCGCCAGCGACTCCCACACGGGCGTCGGCACGTCGATGTGGCACACCTGCCCGGTCGCGTGCACCCCCGCGTCCGTACGCCCCGCCACAGTCAGCCCGAGCGGCACGTCGGCGCCCACGAGCCGGGCCAGCGCCTCGGTGAGCACCCCGGCCACCGTACGGCGCGCCGGCTGAGCAGCCCAGCCGGAGAAGTCCCCGCCGTCGTACGAGACGTCGAGGCGGAGTCGAGTCGTGTCCGTCACCCGCAGACCTGCCGTTCCGTGAAAGACGAAACGGCCCGGCACCCCGCGTGGGGTGCCGGGCCGCATGTGCCTGATCAGGCCTTGGCGTCGGTGTCTTCGCCCTCGGCCTGGTCGCCCGGGCCCTCGGCGCCCTTGTCGCCGGAGGCGTTCACCGGCGGCTCGGCGTCCTGGTCGCCGGCCGTCCCGGCCGGGGCGTCGGCCTTGGCCGGCGCCTCGTCCTCGCGGGCCAGCGCCTCGACCTTGTCCTGCTGCGCGGCGGCCTTGCGGGCGGCCTTCTTGGCCGGCGCCGTGGTGGCCGCGACCTGCAGCTCCTCGACCAGCTCGATGACGGCCATGGGAGCGGCGTCACCCTTGCGGATGCCGGTCTTGGTGATCCGGGTGTAGCCACCCGGACGGTTGCCGTAGCGCGGCGCGATCTGCTCGAACAGGGCGTACACGACGTCCTTGTCCTTGACGACCGTGAGCACCCGGCGGCGGGCGTGCAGGTCACCGCGCTTGGCCTTGGTGATCAGCTGCTCCGCCAGGGGGCGCAGCCGGCGCGCCTTGGTCTCGGTCGTCTTGATCTTCCCGTGCCGGAAGAGCTCCGTGGCCAGGTTGGCCAGCAGCAGCTTCTCGTGCGCCGGGCTGCCGCCGAGGCGGGGACCCTTGGTGGGCGTGGGCATTGCTTGCTCCTTCTGGATTTTTACCGTGCAGTGCGGCGAAGCCGCTTAGGCCGCCCAGCGCGGCAGCCGAGGCTCAGAGCTGCTCGGTCTCGCGGTAGTCGTCGGTGTCGTAGTCCACGTCGCCGAACGAGTCGACCACGTGCGCCGGGTCGAAGGACGGCGCGCTGTCCTTGAGGCCCAGGCCCATTCCGGCGAGCTTCATCTTGACCTCGTCGATCGACTTCTGACCGAAATTCCTTATATCCAGAAGGTCGGCCTCCGTCCGCCCGATCAGTTCACCGACGGTGTTGATGCCCTCGCGCTTGAGGCAGTTGTACGACCGGACGGTGAGGTCCAGCTCCTCGATAGGCAGGGCGAGGTCGGCGGCCAGCTGGGCGTCCTGCGGCGACGGGCCGATGTCGATGCCCTCGGCGGTCTCGTCCAGCTCGCGGCAGAGACCGAACAGCTCGACGAGGGTCGAGCCGGCCGACGCCAGCGCGGTACGGGGCGAGATGGACGCCTTCGACTCGACGTCGATGATCAGGCGGTCGAAGTCGGTACGCTGCTCGACACGGGTCGCCTCGACGCGGTAGGTGACCTTCATGACCGGCGAGTAGATCGAGTCGACCGGGATGCGGCCGATCTCGGCGCCGGCGCTCTTGTTCTGCGCCGCCGTGACGTAGCCACGGCCCCGCTCGACGGTGAGCTCCATGTCGAGCCGGCCCTTGCTGTTCAGCGTGGCCAGCTTCAGGTCGGGGTTGTGCACGGAGACGCCGGCCGGGGGCTGGATGTCACCGGCGGTGACGTCGCCCGGGCCCTGCTTGCGCAGGTACATGCTGACGGGCTCGTCGTGCTCGGAGCTGACGGTGAGCTCCTTGACGTTCATGACGAGCTCGACCACGTCCTCCTTGACACCGGGGATCGTGGTGAACTCGTGCAGCACGCCGTCGATCTTGATGCTGGTGACCGCCGCGCCCGGGATGGACGACAGCAGCGTACGCCGCAGCGAGTTGCCGAGGGTGTAGCCGAAGCCCGGCTCCAGGGGCTCGATGGTGAACCGGGAGCGGGTCTCGCTGAGCGACTCTTCCGAGAGGCTCGGGCGCTGGCTGATGAGCACGCGATTCTTCTTTCTGTCGGGGCACCCGCTATTTGATGCCCGTCCTCATGAACTACCCCGGGCGCCTCCGCGAGGAGGCGCCCGGGCAGAGCGCTACTTGGAGTAGAGCTCGACGATCAGCTGCTCCTGGACCTGCGTGTCGATGACGCCGCGGGCCGGGAGCGTGTGGATCAGGATCTTCATGTCGCTGGGGATCGGCTCCAGCCATGCCGGGGTCGGACGCGAACCGGCCTGGGCCTGCGCGACGACGAAGGGGGTCATCTCCTTCGACTTCTCGCGGACCTGGACGATGTCGTGCTCCTTGACCCGGTACGACGGGATGTCGACCTTCACGCCGTTGACCAGGAAGTGGCCGTGCTTGACCAGCTGCCGGGCCATGTCGCGGGACGCGGCGTAGCCGGCCCGGTAGACGACGTTGTCGAGACGCGACTCGAGGATCTGCAGCAGCACCTCACCGGTCTTGCCGGGCTTGGTGACAGCCTCCTCGTAGTAACCGCGGAACTGCTTCTCGAGCACGCCGTACGTACGACGGGCCTTCTGCTTCTCGCGGTGCTGGAGCAGGTACTCGGTCTCCTTGGTCCGGCCACGGCCGTGCTGCCCGGGCGGGAACGGCCGGGACTCGAACGGGCACTTCGGACCATCGCACTTGCTGCCCTTGAGGAACAGCTTCATCTTCTCGCGGCGGCAGCGCTTGCAGTCCGCACCTGTGTAACGAGCCATTACTTCTGTCTCTCCCTCAGACCCGACGACGCTTCGGCGGACGGCATCCGTTGTGCGGCTGCGGCGTGACGTCGGAGATCTGCCCGACCTCGAGGCCGGCGGCCTGCAGCGAACGGATGGCGGTCTCCCGGCCGGAGCCGGGGCCCTTGACGAACACGTCGACCTTGCGCATGCCGTGCTCCATCGCCCGACGAGCGGCGGCCTCGGCGGCCAGCTGCGCGGCGAACGGGGTCGACTTGCGGGAGCCCTTGAAGCCCACCTGGCCGGACGAGGCCCAGGAGATGACCGCACCGGTCGGGTCGGTGATCGACACGATGGTGTTGTTGAAGGTGCTCTTGATGTGCGCCTGCCCGTGGGCGACGTTCTTGCGTTCCTTGCGCCGGACCTTCTTGACTGCGGCCCCAGCGCGTGCCTTCGGTGGCATAAGTCGTTGCGCTCCTGTGGTGGCTTGGAGTGGTGGCGAGTCCGCACGAACCCGGACCACAATTCCGATTTAGGTCTACTTCCGACCGGGCTTCTTCTTGCCTGCGACCGTGCGCTTCGGACCCTTGCGGGTACGAGCGTTGGTCCGCGTGCGCTGACCCCGGACGGGGAGCCCACGACGGTGACGGATGCCGGCGTAGCAGCCGATCTCGACCTTGCGGCGGATGTCCGCGGCGACCTCGCGGCGCAGGTCGCCCTCTACCTTGAAGTTGCCCTCGATGTAGTCGCGGAGCTGGACCAGCTCCTCGTCCGTGAGGTCCTTGGCGCGCTTGTTCAGGTCAATGCCGGTGGCGGTGAGCGCCTCCACGGCGCGGGTGCGACCGACCCCGTAGATGTAGGTGAGCGCGATCTCCATCCGCTTCTCGCGGGGAAGATCGACGCCGACGAGTCGAGCCATAAGTGGGCGTACTCCTCAGGTGTCTCACGGAGGTCTGTGCCCGTTCCCATCCCGCCTGCCCGGGCGGGCCCCGGCCTCCGACCGGGGGTGAAGCCACACGTCAGCGAAGATTCGCGACCGCGGCTGGGACGAGCTCGTTCAGTGGTACGGATCTGACAGTGCCCTGGGGCGGAATCAGCCCTGGCGCTGCTTGTGACGCGCGTCGGTCTTGCAGATGACCATGACGCGCCCGTGCCGCCGGATGACCCGGCAGTTGTTGCAGATCCGCTTGACGCTCGGCTTGACCTTCACGGTTTGCCTTAACTCTCAGTCAGACGGGATGTGGATCCCCGTGACCCCGTTACTTGTAGCGGTAGACGATGCGCCCACGTGTCAGGTCGTACGGCGAAAGCTCGACGACGACCCGGTCCTCGGGCAGGATGCGGATGTAGTGCTGCCGCATCTTGCCAGAGATGTGCGCGAGCACCTTGTGACCATTGGCGAGCTCGACGCGGAACATGGCGTTCGGCAGGGGCTCGATCACACGGCCTTCGATCTCGATGGCTCCGTCTTTCTTAGGCATGTCCTCCGCTACCTGACATCGGGTTCTTGGGGCAGGCTCACAGCATTCATCCCAACCCCCGGAGGGGCCGGACCAGCCGCGGCTCCGGGCGCCACCAGAAGCGCTTGGTGGACATGCCGGAGTGGACGCTGTGCGCCAGCAAGCCAGTGTACGCGTGTGCAGGCATCGACACCAAACCGAGGCCCCCGTAACCCGGGGTCGGGTGTGTCGGCACGTCGGGGAACCGGACAGGGCGGTCGATTCAGCCGGTTTTCTTCGCTTTCCGCCGCCTCATCGGAGGCGGCAGCTCACCCCGGGCGACCGCTTCGGCCTCCAGGACCCTGCGGTGCTGTTTCAGCTCCTTCGCCCGTCGCTTGCGGGCCTGCTTCTCGGCCCGCCTGCGAGGCTCACCGCCGACGAGACCGCTCACTGTCACGAACATCAGGATCAGACCCCACGGCACCGCCACCCACACCGGCCAGAAGTAGAGCAGATCCCCGCCGGTCACCGACGAGACGGCCCAGACCGCCGAGGTGATCCCCACCACCGAGACCCACGAGCCCCACACCTCGGCCAGCCACCGCCGGGTCAGTTCCCCGTTCGAAGCCGTGACGAGCGGCGGCTCCCCGGCCGCACCTCTGGGCGCGGGCACGGCTGCCGCCGGCAGATCGCTCAGCAGACCGTCCAGCTCGCCATAGGTCTTCGCGGCGTACGCCCGCTGCAGCCGCTCGTCGTACTCGTGCAGATCGAGCCGGCCCTCCTCGAGCGCGACCCGCAGCTGCTCGGCGACGGCCTGCCGGTCGGCGTCCCCCGCCCGCATCTCGTCCCGCCCCATGCACCCAGCATGCCAGCGCCGCGCCGCCCCCAGGAATCCCACACTGCGCCGCGCCACCCGCCGATCCAGGCCGGCCCGCACCCCGTTCGGTCGCGCGCCACATCCGGTCGCGCGCCACATCCGGTCGCGCGCCACATCCGGTCGCGCAGCTCGTCCGGTCGCGCACCGGGTGCGGTCGCACGCCGCCTCCCCGCCCCAGCGCCGCCGCGCCGGACCGGGCCCGCGCCACCGTCGCACTGCCCGGACAACGCCGCCGGCCCGCCGGCAGCGGCCAGGTGGGTCGGCGGCTACCGGTCGCGGCCGGTCATCCGCCGGATCAGGCCCAAGACCAGCGGAATGAGCATCCAGCCGGGCCAGAAGTAGATCCACTGCCCGGAAGCGATGCTCGACATCGCCCAGACGATCACGCAGACCAGCACCACGCCGCCGTAGGAGGCGAGCCACGGCGGCCCGCCGGGCTTGCGCATCTCCCCCACGTCGGAGCCCGCGTCGGTCCCGGCCTCCGCGGCCGCCCGCGGCGCCTGCGGCACCACCTGGGCGCGCTGCGGGGGCACCGTGCCGGGCAGGTCGGCGGTCAGGGCGTCGAGATCACCGTACGTCTTGGCCGCGTACGCCCGCTGCAGGCGCTCGTCGTACTCGTGGAGGTCGAGACGCCCCTCGTCGAGCGCCGTCTTCAGCCGTTCGGCGACCGCCTGGCGCTCTGCGTCACCCGCGCGCATCTGCTCGTTGCTCATCGGAGCCGGACTTTACTCCGCGAGCGAGTCAACCGCTGGCTGGCGCGAGGTGACCAGGTCGCCCAGCCGCGCGCGGCCACCGTCGCGGGCGGTGGTGACCCACACCCCGTCCTCGAGCAGCGCCATCGTGTGCTCCACGTGCGCGGCCATCGAGCCGTCGCGGGTGACCACGGTCCATCCGTCGGAGAGCTCCTGCGTACGCGGTGAGCCCATGGTGATCATCGGCTCGATCGCCAGCGCCATGCCGGGCACGAGCCGGGGCCCCTTGCCGGGCTTGCCGTGGTTGAGCACGTGCGGGTCCTGGTGCATCTCCGTGCCGATGCCGTGGCCGCCGTACCCGTCGACGATGCCGTAGCGGCCACCCTTGCGGACGGCCTTCTCCACGTTGAAGGAGATGTCGGTGAGCCGGCCGCGACCGTTCGCGGCACCGCGCGCGGCGGCGGCGATCCCGGCCCACATCGCGTCCTCGGCGACCTCGGCCATGCGCAGCAGGGCGGGGTCGGTCTCCCCCACGCCCACGGTGATCGCGGAGTCGCCGTGCCAGCCGTTGAGGATCGCCCCGCAGTCCAGCGACAGCAGGTCGCCCTCCTTGAGCACCTGGCCGGCCGACGGGATGCCGTGCACCACCTGCTCGTTGACCGACGCGCAGATCGACGCCGGGAAGCCGTGGTAGCCCTTGAAGGACGGGACAGCCCCGGCGTCCCGGATGACCCGCTCCGCGATGGCGTCCAGGTCGGCCGTGGAGACGCCGGGCGCCACCGCCTCGCGCATCGCGTCGAGGGCGGCGGCCACGACGAGCCCTGCACCGCGCATGAGCTCGATCTGTTCCGGGGTCTTCAGCTGGATGTCCAGCTGCTGACGGCGCATCTCAGCCTCCGTACGACCGCAGCGCGTCGATCGCCCGCACGGTGACGTCCTCGACCGGCCCGGTCGCGTCGATCCCGACGAGCTTGCCCTGGGCGCCGTAGAAGTCGACCAGCGGCGCGGTCTTGTCCGCGTATTCCACGAGCCGGTTGGCGATGGTCTCGGCACGGTCGTCGTCGCGCTGGAACAGCTCGGAGCCGCACCGGTCGCAGATGTTCTCCTTGCTCGTCGGGTCGAACTCGACGTGCCAGATCTTGCCGCAGCCGCGGCAGGTCCGGCGTCCGGAGAGCCGGCGGATGACCTCGTCGTCGTCGACCACGAGCTCCATCACGAGGTCCAGCGCGGTGCCGAGGTCGGCGAGCAGCTTGTCCAGCGCGGACGCCTGCGGCACGGTCCTCGGGAAACCGTCCAGCAGAAAGCCGTCCCCGGCGTCCGGCTCGGCGAGCCGGTCGCGGACCATGTTGATGGTCACCTCGTCCGGGACGAGGTTGCCCGCGTCCATGTACCGCTTCGCCTCGAGGCCGAGCGGCGTGCCCTGCGAGACGTTGGCCCGGAAGATGTCACCGGTCGAGATCTTCGGTACGGCGAGATGGGCGGCGATGAACTCAGCCTGGGTCCCCTTGCCGGCCCCCGGGGGGCCCACCAGTACCAGCCGCACCTACATCGCCTCGCTTCGGTGAGAACGAGCTCCGCAAACCACAGACGCGAGAGCCCCCCGGCTCCGCGCCCCCACTACCGGAGGAACCCTTCGTAGTTGCGCTGCATCAGCTGGCTCTCGATCTGCTTGACGGTCTCCAGCCCCACGCCGACCATGATCAGAACCGCGGTACCACCGAACGGGAAGTTCTGGTACTGCTGCTGATTGAGCCAGATGAAGAAGAAGTTCGGCAGCACCGAGATCAGGCCGAGGTAGAGCGCGCCCGGCAGGGTGATCCGGCTGAGGATGAAGTCCAGGTAGTCGGCGGTCGGCTTACCGGGCCGGATGCCCGGTACGAAACCACCGTACTTCTTCATGTTGTCCGCGACCTCGGTCGGGTTGAACGTGATCGAGACGTAGAAGTACGTGAAGAAGATGATCAGCAGGAAGTAGGTCACGATGTAGATCCAGCTCGTCGGGTCGGCGAGGTTGTTCTGGATCCACTGCTGGTAGCCCTTGAGGTTGTTGCGGTCGAAGAACTGCAGGTACAGCTGCGGCAGGTAGAGCAGCGACGACGCGAAGATCACCGGCACGACACCGGCCTGGTTGACCTTCAGCGGGATGTACGTCGAGGTGCCGCCGTACATGCGCCGGCCGATCATGCGCTTCGCGTACTGCACCGGGATGCGGCGCTGGGCCTGCTCGATGAAGACGACTGCGCAGATGATGAGGAGGACCAGGGCGACGACGAGCCAGAACTTGCCCCAGCCGTTGCTCTCCTTGATCGTCCCGCCCTCGCCGGGGAGGCGGGCGGCGATCGAGGTGAAGATCAGGACGGACATGCCGTTACCGACGCCGCGGTCGGTGATGAGCTCGCCCAGCCACATGACCACGCCCGTGCCGGCGGTCATCGTGATGACCAGCATCGAGAGCGTCAGCCAGTCCGGGATGCCGGTGCCCTTGGGGATGATCGCGAAGTTCGACTGGTCCTGCGGGCAGGCGCCGGCGAAGAGCTGGCCGGAGCGGGCCAGCGCGACGAACGCCGAGGACTGCAGCACCGCGAGGCCCAGGGTCAGGTAGCGGGTGTACTGCGTGATTTTCGCCTGGCCCGACTGGCCCTCCTTGCGGAGCTGCTCCAGGCGGGGAATCACCACGGTGAGCAGCTGCAGGATGATGGAGGCGGTGATGTACGGCATGATGCCGAGCGCGAAGACCGAGAGCTGGAGCAGCGCGCCGCCGGAGAACAGGTTCAGCAGGTTCAGCACCCCGCCGCCGGCGTTCGAGCTGCTCACCGCGTCGAGGCAGTTCTGCACGTTGGTGTAGGACACGCCCGGGCTGGGCAAGGTCGCGCCGAGCCGGTAGACCGCGATGATCGCTACTGTGAACAGCAGTTTCTTGCGCAGGTCAGGCGTCCGGAACGCACTCAGAAAGGCGGAGAGCAACTTCTTCCTCCTGCGCGAGGTGGCCGCCTGGACCGGCGGATGGGGGTAGGCATCGGTCCGGACGACCGATATACCTGGCTGGGAACGGACTTTAACAGCCTGACGTGCCTGCCGTGAGGCACGGTCGCCGCTTGTGCAACACCCGGGGACGAAGAGCTATGCCGCGGCGGTGGGAACTACTCCGCCCGACCCGGCAAAAGACCAGGTCAGACGCCAGAACGGGGATGCCGGCCCGGGGCATCTGTGCGATACCTCGGGCCAGCATCCCCGGCAAGCCTCACAGCTCGGTGGCGGAACCACCGGCGGCTGCGATCTTCTCCTTGGCCGACTCGCTGAACGCGTGCGCCGAAACCTGCAGCGACACGCCACCCAGCTCACCGGAGCCGAGGACCTTCACCGGCTGGCCACGACGGACCGCACCGGCCTCGGCCAGCTCCAGCGGACCGACCTCGCCACCGTTCGGGAACAGCTCGGCGAGCCGGTCCAGGTTCACGACCTGGAAGACGACCTTGTTCTTGTTCTTGAAGCCCTTGAGCTTCGGCAGGCGCATGTGGATGGGCATCTGCCCACCCTCGAAGCCCGCCGGAGTGTTCTTCCGGGCTCCCGTACCCTTGGTGCCCCGACCGGCGGTCTTGCCCTTCGAGCCCTCACCGCGACCCACACGGGTCTTCGGCGTCTTGGCTCCGGGCGCCGGGCGCAGGTGGTGGACCTTGATCGCCATTACTCGACCTCCTCGACACTGACGAGGTGGCTCACGGCGAAGATCATGCCCCGAATCTCGGGACGGTCCTCCTTGACCACCACATCGTTGATCCGCTTCAGGCCCAGCGACCGCAGGGAGTCCCGCTGGTTCTGCTTACGCCCGATCTCGGACCGGATCTGGGTGACCTTCAAGCGTGCCATCAGTGCACCGCCGCTTCCGCACGCGCCGCCAGCATGGCCGCGGGCGCCACGTCCTCGACCGGCAGGCCACGGCGAGCCGCGACCTTCTCCGGCGACTCGAGGCCCTTGAGCGCGGCCACCGTCGCGTGCACGATGTTGATCGGGTTCGACGAGCCGAGGCTCTTGCTCAGCACGTCGTGGATGCCCGCGCACTCGAGCACGGCACGGACCGGGCCACCGGCGATGACGCCGGTACCGGCGGACGCCGGCTTGAGCAGCACGACACCCGCGGCGGCCTCGCCGGTGATCGGGTGCGGGATCGTCGCAGCGATCCGCGGCACCTTGAAGAAGTGCTTCTTGGCCTCCTCGACACCCTTGGCGATCGCCGCGGGCACCTCCTTGGCCTTGCCGTATCCGATGCCGACGGTGCCGTCACCGTCGCCGACGATCACCAGGGCGGTGAAGCTGAAGCGACGACCACCCTTGACGACCTTCGCGACACGGTTGATCGCTACGACCCGCTCCAGGTGGGGGGTCTTCTCGACGGGCGCGTTACCGCGGCCGCCCTCACGGCGGTTGTCGCGGCGGCCGCCTTCATTGTTACCGCCGGACCCGCCGCCACGGCGCTGCTGACCAGGCATTGGTCTTCCTTCCTAGAACTCGAGTCCGGCTTCGCGGGCGGCGTCGGCAAGCGCGGCGATACGCCCCGCGTACTTGTTGCCACCGCGGTCGAAGACGACCTTGGACACGCCCGCGGCCTTGGCCCGCTCGGCGAGGAGAGCGCCGACCTTGCCGGCCAGGGCGCTCTTGTCACCCTCGGTGCCCCGCAGGGAGGCGTCGAGCGTGGAGGCGGAGGCGAGCGTGTGGCCCTTGAGGTCGTCCACGATCTGCGCGGTGATGTGCCGCGTCGAGCGGGTGACGACCAGGCGCGGACGCTCGGCGGTGCCGCGGACGTTCTTGCGGACCCGGAAGTGCCGACGCGCCTTCCCGACGGCGCGCTTGGCGGCGACACCGCCGCCATTGCGGCGCTTGAGCAGCGTGGCGGTCACTTCTTACCTGCCTTTCCAGCCTTGCGGCGGATGACCTCGCCCTGGTACTTCACGCCCTTGCCCTTGTACGGCTCCGGCGGGCGGATCTTCCGGATGTTCGCGGCGACCTCGCCGACGAGCTGCTTGTCGATGCCGGCGACGGTGAACTGCGTCGGCTTCTCCACCGTGAAGGTGATGCCGGCCGGCGCAGGCACGTTGACCGGGTGCGAGAAGCCCAGGGCGAACTCGAGGTCCTTGCCCTTGGCGGTCACGCGGTAACCGGTGCCGTTGATCTCCAGGGTCTTCTTGTAGCCCTCGGTGACGCCGACGATCATGTTGGCGACGAGGGTACGCGACAGACCGTGCAGCTCCTTGGCCTTGCGCTCGTCGTTGGGGCGGTTGACCGACAGCTCGCCGTTCTCCGCCTTCTCGACCGTGATCGGCTCGGCGACGGTGTGGCTGAGCTCGCCCTTGGGGCCCTTGACCTTGACGGTCTGGCCCGTGATGGTGACGTCGACGCCGGCCGGGACCGGGATCGACTTACGTCCGATTCGCGACATGTCTAAGTCTCCGTTACCAGACGAAGGCGAGGACTTCCCCGCCAACGCTCCGCTTGCGGGCCTGCCGGTCGGTCAGGAGGCCCTGGGACGTCGAGATGATCGCGACGCCGAGGCCGCCGAGCACGCGCGGGAGCTCGTCGGACTTGGCGTACACCCGCAGACCGGGCTTGGACACGCGCTTGATGCCGGCGAGGCTGCGCTCGCGGTTCTGGCCGTACTTGAGCTCAACGACCAGACGCCTGCCGACAGCGCCTTCCTCGGGCTCCTCAGCCGACCAGGAGGCGATGTAGCCCTCGGCCTTGAGGACCTCGGCGATGTTCGCCTTGATCTTCGAGAAGGGCATGGTCACCTTGTCGTGGTACGCCTGGTTGGCGTTGCGCAGACGCGTGAGCATGTCTGCGATCGGGTCCGTCATCGTCATGGGTATTCGTCAACCTTTCTCGCCGGGGTTCCCCGCTCGGAGGCCTACGGCGAAGCGGTGCTACTAAGTCGGAGTTACCAGGAGGCCTTGGACACACCGGGGAGCTCGCCGCGGTGGGCCATCTCCCGGATGCAGACCCGGCAGAGGCCGAACTTGCGGTAGACCGAGTGCGGCCGGCCGCAACGCTGGCAACGGGTGTACGCCCGGACAGCGAACTTCGGCTTCGCGGCAGCCTTCAGGATCAGGGCCTTCTTCGCCATGCTCAGTTCTCCTTGAACGGGAAGCCCAGGAGCTTGAGCAGCTGCCGGCCCTCCTCGTCGGTCTTGGCGGTGGTCACCACCGTGATGTCCATGCCCCGCGTGCGATCGATCTTGTCCTGGTCGATCTCGTGGAACACCGACTGCTCGGTCAGACCGAACGTGTAGTTGCCGTGCCCGTCGAGCTTGCGCCCGTCGAGGCCGCGGAAGTCACGGATACGCGGCAGCGCGATCGACAGCAGCCGGTCCAGGAACTCCCACATCCGGTCGTTGCGCAGGGTCACCTTCGCGCCGATCGGCATGCCCTCACGCAGCTTGAACTGCGCGATGGACTTGGTCGCCCGCCGCACCAGCGGCTTCTGACCGGTGATGGTGGTCAGGTCCCGTACGGCACCGTCGATCAGCTTGGCGTCGCGGGCGGCCTCGCCGACACCCATGTTCACGACGACCTTGACCAGGCCGGGAACCTGCATGGGGTTGCCGTACGAGAACTGCTCCTGAAGCGCGGCGATGACCTCGCTGCGGTACTTCTGCTTCAGCCGGGGCAGGGTCTTGGGCTCAGTAGCGGCAGTCATCACAGGTCCTTACCGGTGCTACGCGCGATGCGGACCTTCTGGCCGTTGTCGTCGACGCGGTAACCGACGCGGGTCGGCTTGCCCTGGTCGTCCACGATCTGCACGTTCGAGATGTGGATGGGGGCTTCCTGCGTGACGATGCCGCCGGTCTTCGAACCGCGCTGCGTCGTACGGATGCGCTCGTGCTTCTTGATGCGGTTGACGCCCTCGACGAGGACCTTGTCCTGGCGCGGGAAGGCCGCGATGACCTTGCCCTTGGCACCCTTGTCCTTGCCGGCGATGACGACGACCGTGTCGCCCTTCTTGATCTTCACGGTCAGAGCACCTCCGGTGCCAGGCTGATGATCTTCATGAACCGCTTGTCGCGCAGCTCGCGGCCGACCGGGCCGAAGATACGCGTGCCGCGGGGGTCCCCACCGTCCTTGATGATGACGGCGGCGTTCTCGTCGAAACGGATGTACGAGCCGTCGGGACGGCGCTTCTCCTTGGCGGTGCGGACGATGACCGCCTTGACGACGTCGCCCTTCTTCACACCGGCACCCGGGATGGCGTCCTTGACCGTGGCCACGATGACGTCGCCGATGCTCGCGTAGCGACGACCGGAGCCGCCCAGTACGCGGATGCACAGGATCTCCCGGGCACCCGTGTTGTCGGCGACGCGCAGTCGCGACTCCTGCTGGATCACGTCTGTCTCCTAATGTCTGCCAGTTCTCCGGGACGTGCGCTTCCGAAGCTTGGCGGAACGATGGTCCGCTGGGCCGGCCGGAGCCGGCCCAGCGCACTCACTTGGCCTTTTCGAGGATCTCCACGACACGCCACCGCTTGGTGGCGGACAGCGGACGGGTCTCCATCATCAGGACCCGGTCGCCGATGCCGCACGCGTTCTGCTCGTCGTGCACCTTCAGCTTGCGGGTACGACGGAGAACCTTGCCGTAGAGGGCGTGCTTGACGCGGTCCTCGACCTCGACGACGACGGTCTTGTCCATCTTGTCGCTGACCACCAGGCCCTCGCGCACCTTGCGCTGAGGCCGGGGGGCAGCAGCAGCGTTCTCACTCATGCTGTCACCTCACTCGGCGCGGCCGAGAGCCCCAGCTCACGCTCACGCATGATCGTGTAGATCCTCGCGATGTCCTTGCGGACGACCTGCAGCCGACGGTGATTGTCGAGCTGCCCGGTCGCGCCCTGCACGCGAAGATTGAACAGCTCCGCCTTCGCCTCCCGCAGCCGCGAGACCAGCTCCTCTTCGGAGAGCTCGCGCAGCTCGGCCGGCTTAACGCCCGCTGCCATCAGCTTTCACCCACTTCGCGCGTCACGATGCGGCACTTCATCGGGAGCTTGTGGATCGCGCGTCGCATCGCTTCGCGCGCGATCGTCTCGTTCGGGAACGACATCTCGAAGAGGATGCGTCCCGGCTTGACGTTCGCCACCCACCACTCCGGGGAGCCCTTGCCGGAACCCATGCGGGTCTCGGCGGGCTTCTTGGTCAGAGCCTGGTCCGGGAAGATCGAGATCCAGACCTTGCCGCCACGCTTGATGTGACGGGTCATGGCGATACGGGCCGACTCGATCTGCCGGTTGGTCACGTACGCCGGCTCCAGCGCCTGGATACCGAACTCGCCGAAGACCACCCGGTTGCCGCCCTTGGACGCGCCGTGGCGGTCCGGGTGGTGCGGCTTGCGGAAGCCCTTCGGGGGCTTACGCGGCATCAGCATGTGTCAGCCCTCCTGCTGCGTTTCGGCCGCAGCCGGAGCAGCGGCGGTGTCGGTCGGCTCGGCCGGCGCGGAAGCGGCCTGGGCCTGCGCGGCCCGGCCAGCCTCGGTGCCACCCGCGGTCGTCCCGGACGAACCGGAACGGCCCCGGCGCGGCCGCTCGGGGCGGTCGCCACGCTCACGGCGCGGACGTGCGGGCGCCTCGGGGGCGACCTCGCGACCCGGCACGGCGTCGCCCTTGTAGATCCAGACCTTCACGCCGATGCGGCCGAACGTCGTACGGGCCTCGAAGAAGCCGTACTCGATGTTGGCGCGCAGCGTGTGCAGCGGGACGCGACCCTCGCGGTAGAACTCCGTGCGGCTCATCTCCGCGCCACCGAGGCGGCCGGAGACCTGCACCCGGATGCCCTTGCAGACCGGGTTCTTCATGGCCGACTGCATGGCCTTGCGCATCGCCCGGCGGAAGCTGACCCGGCTGGACAGCTGCTCGGCGACGCCCTGCGCCACGAGCTGCGCGTCCGACTCGGGGCTCTTCACCTCGAGGATGTTCAGCTGGACCTGCTTGCCGGTGAGCTTCTCCAGCTCACCGCGGATCCGGTCGGCCTCCGCGCCCTTACGGCCGATGACGATGCCCGGCCGGGCGGTGTGGATGTCGACGCGGACCCGGTCGCGGGTGCGCTCGATGTCCACCTTGGAGATGCCGGCGCGCTCGAGGCCCTTGGACATCATGCGGCGGATCTTGACGTCCTCGCCGATGTAGTCCTTGTAGAGCTTGTCCGCGAACCAGCGGCTCTTCCAGTCGGTGGAGATGCCGAGCCGGAACCCGGTGGGGTGAACTTTCTGACCCATTACTCGGCACCTTCCGTGCTCTGGGACTCGGCCGGCTTGGCCTCGGCGGCCGGAGCCGCCTTCTTGGCCGGAGCGGCCTTCTTCGCGGCGGCCTTGCGGGCCGGCGTGGCGACCTGGACGGCCTCCACCGCGACGGTGATGTGACAGGTGCGCTTGCGGATCCGGTACGCCCGGCCCTGCGCCCGCGGCCGGAACCGCTTCAGCGTCGGGCCCTCGTCGACGAACGCCTCGCTGACCAGGAGCGCGTCCGGGTCGAGCCGCTCGTTGTTCTCGGCGTTCGCGATCGCGCTGGCGAGCACCTTGTAAACCTGCTCACTCGCAGCCTGCGGCGCGAACTGCAGGACCGTGAGAGCCTCCTTCGCGGGCAGACCGCGGACGAGGTTGATCACACGGCGCGCCTTGTTCGGCGAGATGCGCACGTGGCGCGCAACCGCCCGCGCGCCCGGAAGCGCCGGAGCGTCGCCCTTGACTGGCATCGCTGTAACCCCTTGTTCTTATCCGTGGACTGCTTAGCGACGACGGCTCTTGCGGTCGTCCTTCTCGTGACCCTTGAACGTACGGGTCAGAGCGAACTCGCCGAGCTTGTGCCCGACCATGGCCTCGGTGATGAACACCGGGACGTGCTTGCGCCCGTCGTGCACGGCGATCGTGTGCCCGAGCATGTCGGGGATGATCGTCGAGCGCCGCGACCAGGTCTTGATGACGTTCTTCGAGTTCTTCTCGTTCTGGACTTCCACCTTCTTGAGCAGGTGGTCGTCGACGAACGGGCCCTTCTTCAGGCTGCGAGGCATCTTCTTCTACTCCCGTTACCCGCGCTTGCGGGTGGCGTAGCGGCGGCGAACGATCATGCGGTCGCTCGGCTGGCCCTTGCGACGGGTACGGCCCTCGGGCTTACCCGCCGGGTTGACCGGGTGGCGACCACCGGAGGTCTTGCCCTCACCACCACCGTGCGGGTGGTCGATCGGGTTCATGGCGACACCACGGACGGTCGGGCGCTTGCCCTTCCACCGCATGCGGCCGGCCTTGCCCCAGTTGATGTTCGACTGCTCGGCGTTGCCGATCTCGCCGACGGTCGCGCGGCACCGGATGTCGACGCGACGGATCTCACCGGAGGGCATACGCAGCGTGGCGTACGCACCCTCACGGCCCAGGAGCTGGATGCCGACGCCGGCCGAACGAGCCAGCTTGGCGCCACCGCCGGGACGAAGCTCCACGCCGTGGACCGTCGTACCGACCGGGATGTTGCGCAGGGGCAGGTTGTTGCCCGGCTTGATGTCGGCGCCCGGTCCGGACTCGACGCGGTCACCCTGCTTGAGGTCCTTCGGCGCGAGGATGTAGCGCTTCTCGCCGTCGGCGTAGTGCAGCAGTGCGATACGCGAAGTGCGGTTGGGGTCGTACTCGATGTGAGCGACCTTGGCCGGCACGCCGTCCTTGTCGTTGCGCTTGAAGTCGATCAGCCGGTACTGCCGCTTGTGGCCGCCGCCCTGGTGCCGCGTGGTGATGCGGCCGTGGACGTTGCGACCACCCTTCTTGGGCAGCGGGGCCAGCAGAGACTTCTCCGGCGTCGACCGGGTGATCTCAGCGAAGTCGGCGACGCTGGAGCCGCGACGGCCCGGCGTGGTCGGCTTGTACTTACGGATAGCCATGATTCACAAACCCCTTAGCTGACCGGGCCGCCGAAGGCCTCGATACGGTCACCGTCAGCCAGCTTCACCATGGCGCGCTTGGTTGCCTTGCGCTGACCGAAGCCGGTGCGGGTGCGCTTGCGCTTGCCCTCGCGGTTCGCGGTGTTCACCGTCAGCACGCGGACGTCGAAGATCTGCTGGATCGCGATCTTGATCTGGGTCTTGTTCGCGTCCGGGTGGACGAGGAACGTGTACCAGTTCTGGTCGAGAACGCTGTAGCTCTTCTCGGAGACCACGGGCGCGAAGATGATGTCGCGCGGGTCGGCGATCGTGCTCACTTGTTCCCCTCCTCGGAGGTCTCAGCCGGAACGCCGAGGAACTCCTCGAGCGCTTCCTTGGTGAAGACGACCTCGTCCGCGACCAGCACGTCGTACGTGTTGAGCTGACCGGCCTCGATGAGGTGGACGGTGGGCTCGTTGCGCAGCGACAGCCAGTTCTTCTCGTCGTAGCTGCCCAGGACGACCAGGACCTTGGTGGACTCGGTCGCCTTGCGCAGCGTGGCGATCGCGGCCTTCGTGGACGGCGTCTCGCCGGCGACGAACGCCTCGACCACGTGCACGCGGCCGTCGCGGGCCCGGTCGGAGAGGGCGCCACGCAGAGCGGCAGCCTTCATCTTCTTCGGGGTCCGCTGGCTGTAGTCGCGCGGCACGGGACCGTGCACGACGCCACCACCGGTGAACTGCGGGGCGCGGATCGAGCCCTGACGGGCGCGGCCGGTGCCCTTCTGCTTGTACGGCTTCTTGCCGCCGCCGGCGACCTCGCCGCGGGTCTTCGCCTTGTGCGTACCCTGCCGGGCGGCCGCGAGCTGAGCGACGACGACCTGGTGCATCAGCGGAATGTTCGCCTGCACGTCGAAGATGTCGTCGGGCAGCTCGACCGAGCCGGCCTTCGTGCCCTCGGCGTTGATCACGTCAACCGAGCTCACTTGGCACCACCCTTCTTCGCCGCCGTACGGACCAGGATCAGCGCGCCCTTGGGGCCGGGGACAGCGCCCTTGATCAGCAGCAGGTTGTTGTCGGTGTCGACGGCCTGCACCGTGAGGTTCTGCACGGTGAAGCGCTTGCTACCCATGCGGCCGGCCATCCGGGTGCCCTTGAAGACACGCGCGGGGGTCGCGCAGGCGCCGATCGAGCCCGGCGAGCGGTGCTTGCGCTCGACACCGTGGCTCGATTTGAGGCCGTGGAAGCCGTGCCGCTTCATGACACCGGCGTAGCCCTTGCCCTTGGTCTTGCCGGTGACGTCGATCGGCGTGCCGACCGCGAACGCCTCGACGGTGACCTCCTGGCCGAGCTCGTACTCACCGGCGTCGGTGGTGCGCAGCTCGACGATGTGGCGGCGCGGCGACACGTTGGCCTTGGCGAAGTGGCCGCTCTCCGGCTTGTTCACCTTACGCGGGTCGATCTGGCCGTACGCCAGCTGCACGGCGGCGTAGCCGTCCGTCTCGGCGCTGCGGACCTGGGTCACGACGCACGGGCCGGCCTGCACCACGGTTACCGGGACGACCTTGTTGTTGTCCCAGACCTGGGTCATGCCGAGCTTGGCGCCCAGGATGCCCTTCACTTGCCTGTCCATTGTCCGGATCCCTACAGCTTGATCTCGATGTCGACGCCAGCCGGCAGGTCGAGGCGCATGAGCGAATCGACCGTCTTCGGAGTCGGGTCGATGATGTCGATCAGACGCTTGTGCGTGCGCATCTCGAAGTGCTCGCGCGAGTCCTTGTACTTGTGCGGCGAACGGATCACGCAGAAACGGTTGATCTCCGTGGGCAGCGGCACCGGGCCAGCAACCTGCGCCCCGGTCCGCGTCACCGTCTCGACGATCTTCCGCGCCGAGGAGTCGACGACCTCGTGGTCATAGGCCTTGAGCCGGATGCGGATCTTCTGTCCCGCCATGGTGGCTTCTGTTTCCTTCTCTCGATGCCGCTACGTGCGAGGGCGGTGGCCCTCGCATGCCCGCAGGACCGTTGATCCTGCGTTGTCCGACCCCCGCGGTCGGGCGTGTCGCGCTCTGGAACCAGGCTCCGCCCCAGAGCTCTGAGGCGATCATGCCCGTGGAGAAGCTCCTAGGGAGCTACCCCCATCCGTCGGGAGCGGGGCGACCGACGGTTCTCACACACGCCGGACACCGGGCGAGGGTGGTTGGCTGCCGAACTGCAATGGCTGCCAACCACCCTGCGCGGACGCAACCTGACTAGTATGCCGGATCGATCGCGGCAATGCTAATCGGGGTCACCGTTGAGGGTTGCCCACGACCTACATCACAGCCGGCCGGGGGCAACCGTCAATCACTTGTTGATCTTCGTGACCGTTCCGGCGCCGACGGTGCGGCCACCCTCACGGATCGCGAACTTCAGGCCCTGCTCCATGGCGATCGGCTGGATCAGCTTGACCGACATGGTGGTGGAGTCGCCCGGCATGACCATCTCGGTGCCCTCGGGCAGCGTGACGACGCCGGTGACGTCCGTGGTACGGAAGTAGAACTGCGGGCGGTAGTTCTGGAAGAACGGGGTGTGCCGGCCGCCCTCCTCCTTGGAGAGGATGTAGACCTGGCCCTCGAACTCCGTGTGCGGAGTCGTGGTGCCCGGCTTCACGACGACCATGCCGCGCTCGACGTCCTCGCGCTTGATACCACGCAGCAGGAGGCCGACGTTCTCGCCCGCGCGGGCCTCGTCGAGCAGCTTGCGGAACATCTCGATGCCGGTGCAGACGGTCTTCGTCGACTTCTCGCGGATGCCGACGATCTCGACCTCCTCGTTCGGCTTGAGGATGCCACGCTCGGCGCGACCGGTGACCACGGTGCCGCGACCGGTGATCGTGAAGACGTCCTCGATCGGCATGAGGAACGGCTTCTCGGTCTCACGCTCGGGCTGCGGGATCGCGGTGTCGACCGCGTTCATCAGGTCCATGAGCTTGGAGGTCCACTCCGGGTCGCCCTCGAGCGCCTTGAGCGCCGAGACGCGCACGACGGGAACGTCGTCGCCCGGGAACTCGTAGGTGCTCAGCAGCTCGCGAACCTCGAGCTCGACGAGCTCGAGGAGCTCCTCGTCCTCGACCATGTCGCTCTTGTTCAGCGCGACGACGATGTACGGAACACCGACCTGGCGGGCCAGGAGCACGTGCTCCTTGGTCTGCGGCATCGGGCCGTCGGTCGCCGCGACCACCAGGATCGCGCCGTCCATCTGCGCGGCACCGGTGATCATGTTCTTGATGTAGTCGGCGTGGCCGGGGCAGTCCACGTGCGCGTAGTGGCGCGCCGCGGTCTGGTACTCGACGTGCGCGATCGAGATCGTGATGCCGCGGGCCTTCTCCTCCGGCGCCTTGTCGATCTCGTCGAACGGGGTGTACGGGTTCAGGTCCGGGTACTCGTCGTGCAGGACCTTCGTGATGGCCGCAGTCAGCGTCGTCTTACCGTGGTCGATGTGACCAATGGTGCCGATGTTGACGTGCGGCTTAGTCCGCTCGAACTTCGCCTTCGCCACTGGTGTCCTCCTGTGGACTGTGGTTTCTTTTCTCGCCCGGCACGCCGATAAGGCGATTAGGACTCTGTCGACTGCTAGTGCGCGTGCGGTCCTCGACGGACCGCACGCGCCTCAACGCATCAGGCGCCGGTGGCCTTCGCGATGATCTCCTTCGCCACGCCCTGCGGCACCTCGGCGTAGGAGTCGAACTGCATGCTGTAGCTAGCCCGGCCGGCAGTCTTCGACCGCAGGTCGCCGACGTAGCCGAACATCTCCGACAGCGGCACCAGAGCCTTGACGACTCGGGCGCCGGAGCGCTCCTCCATCGACTGGATGATGCCACGACGGGAGTTGAGGTCGCCGATGACGTCGCCCATGTTGTCCTCGGGCGTGGTCACCTCGACGGACATCATCGGCTCGAGCAGCGCGGGGTCGGCCTTGCGGGCCGCCTCCTTCATCACCATCGAGCCGGCGATCTTGAACGCCATCTCGGAGGAGTCGACCTCGTGGTACTGGCCGTCGAGCAGCGTCAGCTTGACGCCGACCAGCGGGTAGCCGGCCAGCACGCCGTACTGCATCGAGTCCTGCGCGCCGGCGTCGACCGACGGGATGAACTCCTTGGGGATGCGACCACCGGTCACCGCGTTGACGAACTCGTACGTCGGGCCGTCGGCCGCGAGCGGCAGGGGCTCGAGCTTGACGACGACCTTCGCGTACTGGCCGGAGCCACCGGTCTGCTTCTTGTGCACGTAGTCGAGCTTCTCCACGGTGCCGCGGATCGTCTCGCGGTACGCCACCTGCGGCTTACCGATGTTCGCCTCGACGTTGAACTCGCGGCGCATACGGTCGACGAGGATGTCGAGGTGGAGCTCGCCCATGCCGGCGATGATCGTCTGCCCGGTCTCCTCGTCGTTGAAGACGCGGAAGGTCGGGTCCTCCTCGGCCAGACGCTGGATCGCGGTGCCCAGCTTCTCCTGGTCCGACTTGGTCTTCGGCTCGATGGCGACCTGGATGACCGGCTCCGGGAACGTCATCGACTCCAGGATGACCGGGTTGGCCGGGTCGCTGAGCGTGTCACCGGTGGTGGTCTGCTTGAGACCCTGGACGGCGATGATGTCGCCGGCCTGCGCGGTGGCGCGCTCCTCACGCTTGTTCGCGTGCATCTGGTAGATCTTGCCGATCCGCTCCTTGCGGTCCTTGGTGGAGTTGACCACCTGGGAACCGGACTCGAGCGTGCCGGAGTAGACCCGCACGTACGTGAGCTTGCCGAGGTGCTTGTCGGTCTGGATCTTGAACGCCAGGGCCGAGAAGGGCTCGCTGTTCGAGGGCTTGCGCTGCATCGGCGTCTCGCCGTCCGGCGCGGTGCCCTCGATGGCCGGGATGTCCAGCGGCGACGGCAGGTACGCCACAACCGCGTCGAGCATGGGCTGAATGCCCTTGTTCTTGAACGCGGTACCGGTCAGGACCGGGTTGGCCTTGCCCGCGATGGTCGCGCGGCGGATCGCGGAGCGGATCTCGTCGGCCGAGAGCTCCTCGCCCTCGAGGTACTTCTCCATGACGGCGTCGTCGACGTCCGCCAGGGTCTCGAGCAGCTTCTCGCGCCACTCGGCAGCGGAGTCGGCGAGGTCGGCCGGGATCTCCTCGATCGCGTAGTCCTCACCCTTCTGGGTCTCACCACGCCAGGTGAGGGCACGCATCTCCACCAGGTCCACGACGCCGATGAAGTCGGCCTCGTTCCCGATCGGGATCTGCAGCACGAGCGGCGTCGCGTTCAGCCGGTCGATCATCATCTGCACGCAGCGGAAGAAGTCCGCGCCGGTCCGGTCGAGCTTGTTGACGAAGCACATCCGGGGGACGTTGTACTTGTCCGCCTGCCGCCAGACGTTCTCCGTCTGCGGCTCCACGCCGGCAACGCCGTCGTAGACCGCGACGGCACCGTCGAGCACACGCAGCGACCGCTCGACCTCGACCGTGAAGTCGACGTGGCCGGGCGTGTCGATGATCTGGATCGTGTGGCCCTTCCACTCGCACTTCGTGGCGGCGGAGGTGATCGTGATGCCGCGTTCCTGTTCCTGTTCCATCCAGTCCATGACGGCCGCGCCCTCGTGGACTTCACCGATCTTGTACGTGATGCCGGTGTAGAACAGGATGCGCTCGGTCGTCGTGGTCTTACCAGCGTCGATGTGCGCCATGATGCCGATGTTGCGTACCTTGGCGAGCGCGTCTGCGGCAGCCACTGCAATCCCTACTCTTCGTCGTCGTATCGACTGTGTTCCGCGGGATGTCGCGGAGAACCGGTGGGACCGGCGTCCCGGCCCGGCGGGTACCGGGCCGGCAACGGGGGTCTTACCAGCGGTAGTGCGCGAAGGCCTTGTTGGACTCCGCCATCTTGTGGGTGTCCTCACGCCGCTTGACGGCGGCGCCGAGGCCGTTGCTGGCGTCGAGCAGCTCGTTCTGCAGACGCTCGATCATGGTCTTCTCGCGGCGGGCCTTGGAGTACTGGACCAGCCAGCGCAGACCGAGGGTGGTCTGCCGCGGCGTACGGACCTCGACCGGAACCTGGTAGGTCGCGCCACCGACGCGGCGGCTGCGGACCTCGAGGGTCGGCTTGACGTTGTCCATGGCCCGCTTCAGCGTCACCACGGGGTCGGTGCCGTTCTTCTCCCGGCAGCCCTCGAGGGCGCCGTAGACGATCCGCTCGGCGAGCTGACGCTTGCCGCCGATCAGGATCTTGTTCACCAGCTGGGTGACCAGCGGGGAGTTGTAGACCGGGTCCGGAACCACCGGGTGGCGCGGAGCGGGGCCCTTACGCGGCATGTCAGCTCTTCTCCTTCTTCGCGCCGTAACGGCTGCGGGCCTGCTTGCGGTTACGGACACCCTGGGTGTCCAGCGAACCGCGGACGATCTTGTAGCGGACGCCCGGGAGGTCCTTCACACGGCCGCCGCGCACGAGCACGATCGAGTGCTCCTGCAGGTTGTGGCCGACGCCCGGGATGTACGCCGTCACCTCGATCTGGCTGCTCAGCTTCACACGAGCGACCTTGCGCAGCGCAGAGTTGGGCTTCTTGGGGGTGGTGGTGTACACGCGCGTGCACACGCCGCGCCGCTGAGGACTTCCCTTCAGCGCCGGCGTCTTGGTCTTGCTCGTCTTCGCCTGGCGGCCCTTGCGGACCAGCTGCTGGATCGTGGGCACCGGGTTTCTCCGCTCCCTTCGGCCGCCCTTCAGCGGCCGCACCGTCTTCGTTTCTGCCTTGTGTGCGAGCCGTCCCGGATGGGTTGCCCCGCACCCGCGGTCGGGCGTGTCGTCCGGCTCACGGTCCCGCCGCACGCTCTCGCGTGCAACGAGTCTTGTCTTTGTCGGGCTTCAGCCCGTCGTGCTCACCCCGTCAGTACTTACAGACTCGGGCGCACGCACGAGTTGCCCGGGCTAGCCCGGGCACGAGGGGAAAGAGTACCCACCACAGGCACGCAGGTCAAAACGAACGCCGCTTGACCAGCCAGCCTGACGATGGACATCTCCGCATACCAAGTGTACCGGGTGCTCCGGCGCGACAAAGCCGAGGTGCCCGTTTCCCGCACCACACGGCATCACGACGACTGCAACACCAATACCAACAGCAGCGTGAGGACGGCAATTCCCACTCCGGCACCGCCGCAGGAGATGCCCGCGACGGCCACGCCGCGGCCGGTGAAGCGTACGCGGCCCGCCTGTCCGGAGCGCTTGATCTGCCGCCGGGCGACCAGGCCCACCGCGATCGCACCACCGCCGGCCAGCGCACCCAGCAACGCGAAGGCGCCGGCGACGACACCTCCCCAGCCCTGTGTCGAACCGGCGACGCCGAAGCAGAGCACCAGGGTGGAGACCAGGATCGAGGCGATGCCGGCGATCAGCGAGCCGATGGCCTGCCCGGATGTGATGGGCGCGACCCGGAGCTGGACCAGGCCGAACTCCGTGCCGGGGACCGGCTCGACCCGTTCCGGGGTCCACGCCTCCCCCGGCCGCGGCATCATCACGGCCGGCGGCTGCGGCTGTCCCGGCCACGAACCTGGCTGCTGTGTCACGGACCGTCCCTCTCGCCGCGTACGCCTGGACGTCGAGCATGTCACCCGATGGTGGTGCGCCGCAGCCCGAGGGCCCCGCGGCGGGCGATCAGTCGGTCGTGGAGTCGAAGTCCTGGCCGCCCGGCGCGGCGGCGAGGTGCAGCAGGCCGGCGATCGTGGCGACGACCAGGGCGGTCAGGGCGAGGACGATGCCCGCCCAGGCCAGCCACCGGCCACGGCGTACCCACTTGCCGCCGGTCAGGTAGCCGGCTGCGGCGTACTGCTCCCGACTCACCTGACGCGCGAGCAGGAGCGCGACCGTGGCGGGGATCACGCCCCCGACGAAGGCTCCGGTCAGGAACGCCACCAGCCCGAGCGCGAAGACGGCGCGGGCCTTGGCGGAGGGCGCCGGCTCCGGATCCATCGGATGGCGGGTGGGCGCGCTGCTGGCGGCGGGGAGCGTCACCGCTCCATTCTAGAAACGCCGGAGGGCGCCCGCGCGATGCGCGAGCGCCCTGGCGATGAAGAAACCGTCAGCGGTACGACCCGAAATCGAAGTCGTCCAGCGGTACGGCCTGGCCGCTGGCCGGGCCGAAACCGTAGTCGGTCTCGGGGTACCCGGTCATCGAGTACACCTTGGCCTTGGCCTCCTCGGTCGGCTCGACCCGGATGTTGCGGTACTTGCTGATGCCCGTACCGGCCGGGATGAGCTTACCGATGATGACGTTCTCCTTGAGGCCGACGAGCGAGTCGCTGCGCGAGTTGATCGCCGCGTCGGTGAGCACCCGGGTGGTCTCCTGGAAGGAGGCCGCCGAGAGCCAGGAGTCGGTCGCCAGCGAGGCCTTGGTGATACCCATCAGCACCGGGCGACCGGCGGCGGGCTCGCCACCCTCGCTGACGAGCCGGCGGTTCTCCGACTCGAACAGCGCACGGTCGACCAGCACACCCGGGAGGAACTCCGAGGCGCCGCTGTCGATGACCGTCACCCGCTTGAGCATCTGGCGGATGATGATCTCGATGTGCTTGTCGTGGATGAGCACACCCTGCGAGCGGTAGACCTCCTGGACCTCCTGGGTCAGGTGGACCTGGACCGCCCGCGGACCCATGATCCGCAGAAGCTCGTGCGGGTCGATGGTGCCCTCGGTCAGCTTCTCGCCGACGTTGACGTGGTCGCCGTCGTGCGCCCGCAGCTTCACGCGCTTCGAGATCTTGTCGTACACGATCTCGTCGCTGCCGTCGTCCGGGATCACGATGATCTTCCGCGAGCGCTCGCCGTCCTCGATGCGGATGCGTCCCGGGGTGTCGGCGATGGGCGCCTTACCCTTGGGTACGCGGGCCTCGAAGATCTCCTGCACACGCGGCAGACCCTGGGTGATGTCCTCACCCGCGACGCCACCGGTGTGGAAGGTACGCATCGTCAGCTGCGTACCCGGCTCACCGATGGACTGGGCGGCGATGATGCCGACCGCCTCGCCGATGTCGACCGACTTGCCGGTCGGCAGCGACCGGCCGTAGCAGGCCGCGCAGACGCCGAGCTTCGACTCGCAGGTCAGGACGCTGCGCACCCGGACGTTCTCCACCCCGGCGGCGACGAGCTTGTCCACCAGGATCGAGTTGAGGTCGTCGCCACGCGACACCACGCGGTTGCCCTGCGCGTCGTCGATGTCGTCGGCCAGGGTCCGGGCGTGCACGCCGGTCTCCGCGTGCGTGTGCACGACCAGGGTGCCGTCCGGCTCCCGCTCGCCCACCTGCATCGGGATCGCGCGGTCGGTGCCGCAGTCCTCCTCGCGGATGATGACGTCCTGCGAGACATCCACCAGACGCCGGGTCAGGTAACCCGAGTCGGCGGTACGCAGCGCGGTGTCGGCCAGACCCTTACGGGCGCCGTGCGTGGAGATGAAGTACTCCAGCACGGTCAGACCCTCGCGGTACGACGACGTGATCGGCCGCGGGATGATCTCGCCCTTGGGGTTGGCCACCAGACCACGGATCGCGGCGATCTGCCGGAGCTGGAGGAGGTTACCGCGGGCGCCGGAGTTGATCATCACCCAGAGCGGGTTCTCCTGCGGCAGCGCCGTCTCCATCTCCTTCGAGATGTCCTTGGTCGCGTTGGTCCAGATGTCGATGAGCTCGCCGCGGCGTTCCTCGGCGGTCATCAGGCCCCGCTGGTACTGCTTGTCGATGCGGTCCGCCTCGCCCTGGTAGCGGGCGATGATCTCCGGCTTGCGCGGAGGACCGATGACGTCGCCCATGCCGATCGTCACGCCGGACCAGGTGGCCCAGTGGAAGCCGGCCTCCTTGAGCGCGTCCAGGGTCGCGGCCAGGGCGACCTTGGGGAAGCGCTCGGCGAGGTCGTTGACGATCGCGGAGAGCTGACCCTTGCGGATCTCGTAGTTGACGTACCGGTAGCCCGGCGGCAGCGTCTCGTTGAAGATCACCCGTCCCAGGGTGGTCTCCACGAGCAGCGGCTCGCCCTCCTGCCACTCCTCCGGCGCGACCCACTTCTCCTTGCCGGCGCCGTTGTCGACACCGACGACCTCGCGGAGACGGATCTTGACCGGCGCCTGCAGGTGCAGCTCGCCGTTGTCGAAGGCCATCCGCGCCTCGGCGTCCGAGCTGAACACCCGGCCCTCACCCTTCGCGCCCGGCGTCAGGTGGGTCAGGTGGTACAGCCCGATGACCATGTCCTGGGTCGGCATGGTCACCGGCTTGCCGTCGGCCGGCTTGAGGATGTTGTTCGACGAGAGCATCAGGATCCGCGCCTCGGCCTGCGCCTCGGCCGACAGCGGCACGTGCACCGCCATCTGGTCACCGTCGAAGTCGGCGTTGAACGCCGTGCAGACGAGCGGGTGGATCTGGATCGCCTTGCCCTCGACCAGCTGCGGCTCGAAGGCCTGGATGCCCAGGCGGTGCAGGGTCGGCGCGCGGTTCAGCAGCACCGGGTGCTCGCTGATGACCTCTTCGAGGACGTCCCACACGACCGGGCGCTGCCGCTCGACCATGCGCTTGGCCGACTTGATGTTCTGCGCGTGGTTGAGGTCCACCAGGCGCTTCATCACGAACGGCTTGAACAGCTCCAGCGCCATCTGCTTCGGCAGGCCGCACTGGTGCAGCTTCAGCCGGGGGCCGACGACGATGACGGAACGACCGGAGTAGTCGACGCGCTTGCCCAGCAGGTTCTGCCGGAAGCGGCCCTGCTTGCCCTTGAGCATGTCGGACAGCGACTTCAGCGGGCGGTTACCCGGGCCGGTGACCGGCCGGCCGCGGCGGCCGTTGTCGAACAGCGCGTCGACGGCCTCCTGCAGCATCCGCTTCTCGTTGTTGACGATGATCTCGGGCGCGCCCAGGTCGATCAGGCGCTTGAGCCGGTTGTTGCGGTTGATGACCCGGCGGTACAGGTCGTTCAGGTCGCTGGTGGCGAAGCGGCCACCGTCGAGCTGCACCATCGGGCGCAGGTCCGGCGGGATGACCGGTACGCAGTCCAGCACCATGCCCAGCGGCGAGTTGCGGGTGTTCAGGAACGCGGCGACGACCTTGAGCCGCTTGAGCGCCCGGATCTTCCGCTGGCCCTTACCGGTGCGGATGATCTCCCGCAGGTTCTCGGCCTCGGCGTCCAGGTCCATGTTCTCGAGCAGCGCCTTGATGGCCTCGGCACCCATGCCACCGGTGAAGTACTCACCGAAGCGGTCCCGCAGCTCGCGGTAGAGCAGCTCGTCGGTGACCAGCTGCTTGGAGTCGAGCTTGCGGAAGGTGTCGAGCACCTCGTCGAGCCGGTCGATCTCGCGCTGCGCCTTGTCGCGGATCTGGCGCATCTCGCGCTCGCCGGCCTCCTTGACCTTGCGGCGCACGTCGGCCTTGGCACCCTCGGCCTCGAGCTCGGCGAGGTCCTGCTCCAGCTTGGCGGCCCGCTTCTCGATCTCCGAGTCGCGGCCGTTCTCCGACTGACGCTTCTCGGCGAAGATCTCGTTCTCGATGGTGGACATGTCGCGGTGACGCGCCTCGGCGTCCACGCTCGTGATCACGTACGAGGCAAAGTAGATGATCTTCTCGAGGTCCTTGGGCGCCAGGTCGAGCAGGTAGCCCAGCCGGCTCGGCACACCCTTGAAGTACCAGATGTGCGTGACCGACGCGGCCAGCTCGATGTGGCCCATGCGCTCACGGCGGACCTTGGACCGGGTCACCTCGACGCCGCAGCGCTCACAGATGATGCCCTTGAACCGGACCCGCTTGTACTTGCCGCAGTAGCACTCCCAGTCCCGCTGCGGACCGAAGATCTTCTCGCAGAAGAGTCCGTCCTTCTCGGGCTTGAGCGTGCGGTAGTTGATCGTCTCGGGCTTCTTGACCTCGCCGTGCGACCACTGACGGATGTCGTCCGCGGTCGCCAGGCCGATGCGCAACTCGTCGAAGAAGTTGACGTCGAGCACTTGGTCTATCCCTCGTGTTTCGTTGCTCGGATGGTTTCCAGGCCGGCGGGGGTGTCCCCGGTGTTGTCACAACACCGGGGACACCGTCCGTCAGATCTCTTCGACGCTGCTGACGCCCTCGTTGGGGCGCCGGGACAGGTCGATGCCGAGTTCTTCCGCGGCCCGGAAGACCTCGTCGTCGGTCTCGCGCATCTCCAGGGCCACGCCGTCGCTGGACAGCACCTCGACGTTGAGGCACAGCGACTGCAGCTCCTTGAGCAGCACCTTGAACGACTCGGGGATTCCCGGCTCCGGGATGTTCTCGCCCTTGACGATGGCCTCGTAGACCTTCACGCGGCCCAGGACGTCGTCGGACTTGATGGTGAGCAGCTCCTGCAGCGCGTACGCCGCGCCGTAGGCCTGCATCGCCCAGCACTCCATCTCGCCGAACCGCTGGCCACCGAACTGCGCCTTACCACCCAGCGGCTGCTGCGTGATCATCGAGTACGGGCCGGTCGACCGAGCGTGGATCTTGTCGTCGACCAGGTGGTTCAGCTTCAGGATGTACACGTACCCGACGGAGATCGGGTCCGGCAGCGGCTCGCCGGAGCGGCCGTCGAACAGCTGCGCCTTGCCGTCGCCGTTGACCAGCCGCTTGCCGTCACGGTTGACCAGCGTCGACTCGAGGAGGCCCTTGATCTCCTCCTCCTGCGCGCCGTCGAAGACCGGGGTCGCGACGTTCGAGTCCGCGGGGGACTCGTGCGCCTCGATGGCCCGCAGCTGACGCTTCCAGTCGGCGTCGTCGCCCTCGACCTCCCAGCCCGTCTTGGCGATCCACCCGAGGTGGGTCTCCAGGACCTGGCCGATGTTCATACGCGAGGGCACACCGAGCGGGTTCAGCACGATGTCGACCGGGGTGCCGTCCTCCAGGAACGGCATGTCCTCGACCGGCAGGATCTTCGAGATGACGCCCTTGTTGCCGTGCCGGCCGGCGAGCTTGTCGCCGTCCTGGATCTTGCGCTTCTGGGCGACGTACACCCGGACCAGCTCGTTCACGCCCGGGGGCAGCTCGTCGCCGTCCTCGCGCGAGAAGGTCCGTACGCCGATGACCGTGCCGGTCTCGCCGTGCGGCACCTTCAGCGAGGTGTCGCGAACCTCGCGCGCCTTCTCACCGAAGATCGCGCGGAGCAGCCGCTCCTCGGGGGTCAGCTCGGTCTCGCCCTTGGGCGTGACCTTGCCGACCAGGATGTCGCCGGGCACGACCTCGGCACCGATCCGGATGATGCCCCGCTCGTCCAGGTCGGCGAGCATTTCCTCGCTGACGTTGGGGATGTCGCGGGTGATCTCCTCCGGGCCGAGCTTGGTGTCGCGGGCGTCGACCTCGTGCTCCTCGATGTGGATCGAGGTGAGCACGTCCTGCTGCACGAGGCGCTGCGACAGGATGATCGCGTCCTCGTAGTTGTGGCCCTCCCAGCACATGAACGCGACGAGCAGGTTGCGGCCGAGGGCCATCTCCCCCTCGTCGGTGCACGGACCGTCGGCGATGACCTGGCCGGCCTCGACCCGGTCGCCCTCGAAGACGACGGGCTTCTGGTTGACGCAGGAGCCGGCGTTGCTGCGGCGGAACTTGTGCAGCAGGTACGTACGGCGGTGGCCGTCGTCCTGATGAACCGTCACGTAGTCGGCGCACAGGTCCTCGACCACACCGCCGACCTCGGCCACGACCACGTCACCGGCGTCGACGGCGGCACGGTACTCCATGCCGGTGCCGACCAGCGGCGCCTCCGCCTTGACCAGCGGCACGGCCTGACGCTGCATGTTCGCGCCCATGAGCGCGCGGTTGGCGTCGTCGTGCTCGAGGAACGGGATCATCGCGGTGGCGACCGAGGTCATCTGCCGCGGCGAGACGTCCATGTAGTCGACGTCGGTGCCGGGCACGTAGTCGACCTCACCGCCCTTACGGCGGACCAGGACGCGATCCTCGGCGAAGGTGTTGTCGCTCGAGAGCGGGGCGTTCGCCTGCGCCTTGATGAACCGGTCTTCCTCGTCCGCGGTGAGGTAGTGGACCTCGTCGGTGACGCGGCCGTTCTCCACCTTGCGGTACGGGGTCTCCACGAAACCGAACGGGTTCACCCGCGCGAACGTCGAGAGGGCACCGATCAGGCCGATGTTCGGGCCTTCCGGGGTCTCGATCGGGCACATCCGGCCATAGTGGGACGGGTGCACGTCACGGACCTCGAAGCCCGCCCGCTCCCGGGACAGACCACCCGGGCCGAGCGCGCTCAGCCGGCGCCGGTGGGTCAGACCCGCCAGCGGGTTGGTCTGGTCCATGAACTGCGACAGCTGCGAGGTGCCGAAGAACTCCTTGATCGCCGCCACCACGGGGCGGATGTTGATCAGGGTCTGCGGCGTGATGGCCTCGACGTCCTGCGTGGTCATGCGCTCGCGGACGACGCGCTCCATGCGGGACAGGCCGACGCGGACCTGGTTCTGGATCAGCTCGCCCACCGTACGCAGGCGCCGGTTGCCGAAGTGGTCGATGTCGTCGGCCTCGTAGCCCTCCTCACCGGCGTGCAGCCGGCAGAGGTACTCCACGGTGCGGACGACGTCTTCCTCGGTGAGGGTGCCGCGGTCGATCGGGACGTCGATCTCGAGCTTCTTGTTGAACTTGTAGCGGCCGACCTTGGCGACGTCGTACCTCTTCGGGTTGAAGAAGAGGTTGTCGAGCAGGGTCTGCGCGTTCTCCCGGGTCGGGGGCTCGCCCGGGCGGAGCTTGCGGTAGATGTCGAGCAGAGCCTCGTCCTGCCCGGCGATGTGGTCCTTCTCGAGCGTCGTCATGAGCAGCTCGGACCAGCCGAACCGCTCCCGGATCTGGTCCGCCGACCAACCGATGGCCTTGAGCAGGACGGTGACGGCCTGCCGGCGCTTACGGTCGATGCGGACACCGACGGTGTCGCGCTTGTCGATGTCGAACTCGAGCCAGGCGCCCCGGCTCGGGATGACCTTGACACTGGACAGGTCGCGGTCGGAGGTCTTGTCCGGCTCCTTCGTGAAGTACACGCCCGGCGAGCGGACGAGCTGACTCACCACGACGCGCTCGGTGCCGTTGATGACGAACGTCCCCTTGGGGGTCATCATCGGGAAGTCACCCATGAACACGGTCTGGCTCTTGATCTCGCCAGTGGTGTTGTTGGTGAACTCCGCGGTCACGAACAGCGGTGCGCAGTAGGTCAGGTCCTTCTCCTTGCACTCCTCGATCGAGGCCTTGACCTCGTCGAAGCGCGGAGAGGAGAAGGACAGCGACATTGTGCCGGAGAAGTCCTCAATGGGACTGATCTCTTCGAGGATCTCTGCGAGGCCCGACTGGGCATGCGGATCGTCCGTCGAACGGGCCTGCCACGCCTCATTGCCTACCAGCCAGTCGAAGGACTCCGTCTGGAGGGCGAGGAGGTTGGGGACCTCAAGTTGCTCGGTGATCCTGCCGAACGAGATACGGCGGGGAGCGTAAGCGCTCGACGTACGACTGGTCTTCGCAGGGCGGGAAGCTGCCAAGATGCGTCCTTCCGAGGACCGGTGCTGCTGATGCGGCTGTCTGCGCTACGGACTGCCGGGCACTCCAATGAACCCCCAGAAAGTCATCCGGATGGATGTTCCTGCAGGGCTCAAGGCAGAAGGCAGCGCAAACTAGCAGTGTAGCCGCTCGGCTAACCGCTGTCCAGCCCACACCGGAGGGGGCCTGCGGAACGTGTCCCCGCGACCCCTGACCTGCGCTTCCTCGGTCAGTGCCTCGTGCGGGGCCGCTCGGAACGCGGCGCAACTCCCTCGGGTGCCGGTCTGCGAGAACCTGGTAGAAGCAGGTGTACCCACAGGGCGGCTGTCGCAAGCGCGGAAACTTGCTGATGTCAGCGTGCCTGTCAGCGGACACACAGTCAAGGGTTGTGCCGCGGGTCGGTCCTGTGCCGTGCCCTGCCGGACGCGGCATAGAGACCTTAACGCAGCAAAAGAAGTGATAGGCGGCTTTCGTCCGTCAACCTTCCGACCCGCGGGCGGCAAGGCTCTGACCTGGCCTTTTGCCACCGGGACACAACTGCGGCGGGATGAACGGCGGCCGGAAAACCGCGCAGGCGGGGGCTCCGGAGAGCCCCCGCCTGCGGCGAGGAAAAGCGGTGAAACGTCAGGTCACTTGAGGGTGACCTTGGCGCCCTCACCCTCGAGCTTGGCCTTGGCCTCCTCGGCCTTCTCCTTGTTGACACCCTCGAGGATCGCCTTCGGGGCGCTCTCGACGGTGTCCTTGGCCTCCTTGAGGCCCAGGCCGGTCAGCTCACGCACGACCTTGATGACCTGGATCTTCTTGCCACCGTCCGACTCGAGGACGACGTCGAAGGAGTCCTTCTCGGCCTCGGCCGGCGTGCCGCCGTCCGTGGTCGGGGCGGCGGTCGCAAGGGCGACCGGCGCAGCCGCGGTGACCTCGAAGGTCTCCTCGAACTGCTTCACGAACTCGGACAGCTCGATCAGCGTCATCTCCTTGAACGCGTCGAGCAGCTCGTCGGTGCTGAGCTTCGCCATGTCTGGCAACCTTTCGTTGTTTCTGTGGATGTAAGTCAACTCCGCACGGGCCCGTCAGGCCGCGGCGGAACCGTCCTGCGCGCGCTTGTCCTGCAGAGCGGCCGCCAGGCGTGCGACCTGGGCGAGCGGGGCCTGGAAGGTGCCCGCAGCCTTGGTCAGGTTGCCCTTCATGGCGCCGGCCAGCTTGGCCAGCAGCACCTCGCGGGGCTCGAGGTCGGCGATCTTGCCAACCTCCTCGGCCGTGATGGCCTTGCCCTCGAAGACGCCGCCCTTGATCACCAGGGCCGGGTTGGTGCGGGCGAAGGCCCGGAGGCCCTTCGCCGCCTCGACCGGGTCGCCGGTGACGAAGGCGAGCGCGGTAGGACCGGCGAAGAGCGCGTCGAGGCCCTCGATGCCCGCGTCGCTGGCTGCCCGCTTCGCGAGCGTGTTCTTCGACACGGAGTACTTCGTGTCGTTACCGAGCGAGCGCCGCAGCGCGGTGAGCTCGGCGACCGTCAGGCCGCGGTACTCGGTCAACACGGTGGCCGACGAGTTACGGAACTGCTCCGTGAGCTCGGCGACGGCAGTGGCCTTGTCGGCCCGGACCGGCTTGTCCGCCATGTCCCTCCTCTCTCGTTGCTCAAGAGCCGCTGGGTGATGCTTGCGAGGCCCGAACACGAGAAACGCCCCGGCGCAGGGCGCACGGGGCGGAACATGGGCACACGAAGGCGCCGGCATGATCACGAACCGTTCTCCCCTGCGCGGGCCGCCCGCCTGCTGCGGGACCTTCGGCCGCGGCCTCGACCTCCGACAGGAACTGTCGGGCGACGGGACTGCGGCAACCAGCGGTCTGTGGGTGGAACTCCGAGATGGAAGAGTACGCGGCAGAGCGCGCCAGACCAAATCGGCCTCGCGCGGCAAGGTGCTGACCGGCCGAGCTCCAGCGCACCGGACCACCCCTCGAGCACCGGAAGCCGGTCACCGCGAGGGCCGGAAACAGGCGGGCGGCACCGCGGGCGCGGACCGGGCGCGATCCGGATGCGCCCGCGCCGGGCCGTCCGCCACGGCCCAGGCGGGCGAACATGGCGGGGTGAGCGCGCGTTCTCCCTGATGCTGTGAGGGCTGGGTCCCGTCAACGGGGTGCGGTCAGCTGCGGCGCCGGCGGAGCCAGCCGTACGCGGCGAGGGCGGCGGCGCACCAGAGCACTCCCCAACCGCTGAGCAGCCAGAACTCGCCGGGGGGCGGTAACGGTACGGCGGCGAGCGCGCGAGCGGTCGCCATCAGTGGGGGTACGAGCCACGGCGCGAACGAGCCCTGCAGGCCGAGAACCACGCCGAGCACCGCCCCGGTGACGAGGACCGTGACGCCTGCCCGGATGGTGCGTGTCACGGCTCGGCCCGCCAGCGCGCCCAGCGCGACGCCGGCGGCCAGGGAGAGCAGGTGCGCCAGGACGCCGAGACCGATGCTCGCGGCGGTCGAGGGCTCCCCCGGCTCGGGGGCTCGGATCGCTCCCAGCGGCAGCGGCGCCACGATGGCGACCAGGCAGAACACCGAGCCCGTCGCCGCGGCGGCGAGGGCTCCGGCGGCGGCTTCGCGTACGGGGCCGAGCGCGACGCGGGCCAGGCGGCGCTGGACGTCGGGTTCGGCGTCGAGGAGCACCTTGGCGAGCCAGGCGAACACGGGGAAGAACATGACGGCGGAGTAGCCGTACGCCGGGGCGGCCGCCGACGGTCCCCCGCCGTGGATGATGCCCAGCACGACCATGCCGGCGATGAGGGGAGCGAGGATCCGGCCACTGCGGACGAACCCTGCGAGGCGCATGCGGACCAGAGATGTCATCGCGGTTGCTCCTCGCGTACGGCAAGAATGCGGTGACCTTGCGCACTCAGCCGGGCGACCGCGCGTTCGGCGTCCGTCCGGCGGACGGCGATCTCGATGACCACGTCGTCGGACGGCATGTCGGCGCCGGCCCCGGCGGGCTCATCGAGCTCGGGGTGAGTGTCGAGGGTGCCGTCGGTCACCCGCCAGCGGATCGCGTCCGGAAGGCCGGCGATCTCGCCGCGGTGGTCGCTGACCAGGACCGATCCTCCGGCCTTGGTCACTTCGGCGACGATCTCCGGGATCAGTGTGCGGGCCTGCGCGTCGAGGCCCTCCCACGGCTCGTCCAGGACCAGCAGGCCGGGTGGTCGCAGCAGGGCCTGAGCGAGCCCCACCTTCTGCGCTGTGCCCTTGGAGAGGTCGCTGAGCCGGGTGTGGCGGTGGCCGGTGAGGCCGAGGCGCTCGATCCACCTGTCCACCTCGGTCACGCCCCGCAGCCCGCGGAGGGCGGCCATGGCGGTCAGGTATTGGTGCGTGGTGAACGGCTGGTCCGTGGGGAACCGCTCCGGCACCCAGCCCACGACGGGCGGCCGGTCGTGCACGGCGCCACGCGTGGGCCGGAGAACCCCCGCCGCCAGCTGGAGGAGCGTGGACTTGCCCGCGCCGTTGCGGCCCAGGACGACGACCGTCCGGCCGGGGGCAACGGTGGCGTCGACCGCCCGCAGGGTCCACGGGAGGCTGCGCGCGTACCGGAAATGGACCTGGTCGAATCGCACGCAGGCAGCCTCGCACAAAGGAAAGGCCCCCGGGTTTCCCCGGGGGCCTCCTGTGGACAACTCTGGATCAGGCCTCGGTGCTGCCGACCAGGCCCTTGGTCACGTTCGGGTCGACCGGCACGCCGGGGCCCATGGTGGTGCTGACCGTGACCTTCTTGAGGTACTTGCCCTTGGCGGCCGACGGCTTGGCCCGCAGGACCTCGTCGAGCACCGCGCCGTAGTTCTCCACCAGCTGCTGCTCGCTGAACGAAGCCTTGCCGATGATGAGGTGCAGGTTCGAGTGCTTGTCCACGCGGAACGTGATCTTGCCGCCCTTGATGTCCGAGACGGCCTTGGTCACGTCCATGGTGACCGTGCCGGTCTTCGGGTTCGGCATGAGACCGCGGGGGCCGAGGATCCGGGCGATGCGGCCGATCTTGGCCATCTGGTCCGGGGTGGCGATCGCGGCGTCGAAGTCCAGCCAGCCGCCCTGGATGCGGGCCACCAGCTCGTCGGTGCCGACCTCGTCGGCGCCCGCCGCGACGGCCTCCTCGGCCTTCGCGCCCTGGGCGAAGACGATCACGCGGGCGGTCTTGCCGGTGCCGTGCGGCAGGTTGACCGTGCCACGGACCATCTGGTCCGCCTTGCGCGGGTCGACGCCGAGACGCATGGCGACCTCGACCGTGGCGTCGAACTTGGTGGGGCTGCTGTCCTTCGCGAGCTTGACGGCCTCGGTGGGCTCGTACAGCTTGGCGGCGTCGATCTGCTCGGCGGCCTTGCGGTAGGCCTTGCTGCGCTGCATTTCTCGTACTCCTGTGGTTGATGGCGGGACGCGCCCACGCGCGTCCCTCCCACGACTTACTCGAGGTGGTGCCTCAATCAGATCTTGGCGACCTGGTTGAAGTTGAGCTCGACCGGCGTCTCCCGGCCGAAGATGGAGACCAGGACCTTGAGCTTCTGCTGGTCGGCGTTGATCTCGGAGATGGAGGCCGGCAGCGAGGCGAACGCGCCGTCGGTGACGGTGACCGAGTCGCCGACCTCGAAGTCGAGAACCTTGACCTCGGGCTTGGCCTTCTTCTCCTCGGCCTGCACGGCCGGGGCCAGCCACTTCAGCACCTCGTCGAGCGACAGCGGCGCCGGGCGGTCCACCCGGTCGGTCGCGCCGACGAAGCCGGTGACGCCCGGCGTGTTGCGCACGCAGGAGTAGGACTCCGGGGTCAGGTCCATCCGGACGAGGATGTACCCCGGGAAGACCTTGGCCTGCACCTGGTTGCGCTTGCCGTTCTTGACCTCGACCTCTTCGCGGGTCGGCACCTCGACCTGGAAGATGAAATCCTCCATGTCGAGGCTCGTGATGCGGGTCTCGAGGTTGGTCTTGACCTTGTTCTCGTAACCGGCGTAGGAGTGCACCACGTACCAGTCGCCGGGGGCGTAACGCAGCTTCTGGCGCAGCTCGGCGACCGGGTCGTAATCCTCGTCCACGTCCGGCGCCGCCACCTCGGCAGCGGGCTCAGCAGCGGCCTCGACCGACTCAGCGTCGCCCGCCGTCGCCACCGAGGCCTGCTCCTCGGCGGAGAAGGCGGTCTCGTCGTCGTACTCAGGCACGCTTGCTCACTTCCGTAACTATCAGCTTCAGTTGCCGAACGAAGCCAGGATGGCCTTGCCGAACCCATAGTCCAGCACGGCGACGATCGTGGTCATCACGGCGACGAACACGATCACCACCGCCGTGTAGGTCAGCAGCTCCTTGCGGGTCGGCCAGATGACCTTACGCAGCTCACTGACGACCTCGCGGACGAAACCGCCGATGCGGCCGCCACGGCGGCCTTCCTTCTTCGACCTGGGCTTGTCGGCGCTCTCGGTGCGCTCGCGGACGGCGGTGCCGCCGCCCCGCGTCACCGGCTCGCCGGCCTCCGCGTCATCGTCGGCGACTGCGTCGTCGAACACCTCGTCCTCGGGGCGGTCGCCTGCAGCGTCGTCACCGGGTCGCTCCCTCTCGGCCACTTCGCCCTCTTCCGTCGTCGGTCGGTGGATGTCGCATCAGCGCCCTACGCGGCGCGCGGTTGTACCGGCGGCCCGCGCCGGGCGGTCCGCCGCCGGGCCGATACGGGTCGGTGCGCAGGGGTGACAGGACTTGAACCTGCAGCCTGCGGTTTTGGAGACCGCTGCTCTGCCAATTGAGCTACACCCCTACGTGAGGCGTCGGCTTTGACCCTTCGCACGCGAAAGGCAGGGCCGAATACCCCACGGCGGACCAGTGTACGGGTTGGCCCGCGTGATTCCCAACCCGGGCCTACCTCTTGCGGATGGTGGCCCTGGCCAGCGACAGAACCTTTTCGCCCTGACAGGTCGCGGTCAGCTCGATCTTGGTCAGCCCGTCGTCCGTGACCTCCTTGACGACCCCGCTCACCACCACCTCGGTGCCCTCGTCGGTGTCCGGCACGGGCACGGGACGGGTGAAGCGGACGCCGAACTCCACCACGGCGTCGGGCGCGCCGGCCCAGGTGGAGACAGCCCGGCCGGCGAGAGCCATCGTGTACATGCCGTGGGCGATGACGCCGGGCAGACCGACACTCTTCGCGATCCGGTCGCTCCAGTGGATCGTGTTGAAGTCGCCGGACGCGCCCGCGTACCGGATCAGATCGGCCCGGGTGACCCGGAAGGTCTGGGTGGGCAGCTCCTCAGCCATGATCATTCCTCCCCGCGCTGGACGAGCTTGGACCAGACCGTGACCACCGGCTCGCCACCCTCGGTGGAGACCTCGGTCCGGGTGGTGATGAAGTCGTGCCCGCCTCGCGACGTGATGTCGTCCACGGTGTTGAGGCAGACCAGGGCGTCACCGGCGACGACCGGCCGGGAGTAGGCGAACTTCTGGTCGCCGTGCACGACCCGGCTGTAATCCAGCCCGAGCGCCGGGTCGGCGATGATCTGCCGGCTCGCGGCCATGGTGATCACCACAGGAAACGTCGGCGGCGCGACGACATCCGGATAGCCGGCCGCGCGGGCCGCCTCCGGATCGTGATACTCGGCGTCGGTGGCGCCGATCGCGGTGGCGAACTCACGGATCTTTTCGCGCCCCACGAGATAGGGGGCGGTGGCCGGCCACGTGCGGCCGACGAAGGACGGGTCCAGGGGCATGAGCCGAAACTACCCTGTGGTCGGCCGGGAGAGTGTGCGCGCATATTCCTGCGGGCGGGCGCTTCGCAGAGAAAAGAAATTCAAGTACGGCCGCAGGGGTGAGCACGGTGCCGGGGTGGGCTGGTCCACGGGGGCGCGGCCGGGTGCCACAGAAGGCCGCGACGCGAGTCGAGCTTGGACCGCGCTCAGCTCAGGTCGCGCTCAGCTCAGGTCGCGGTCGCGGGGTGCACGCTTCGACGGGCCGGCACGCTCCGGCCAGCGGGAGCACCCTGGAGACAGGAGCGCTTCGCAGTCCGGAACGCATCGATGAGCGGGGACGCGCTTTTGGCGGGCTGGCACACCCTTCGCGGGCGGAGACGCTTCGGCCGGCGGAGACGCCTCGACCGGCTCGCGCCCTCCCTCGACCGGCTCGCGCCCTCCCTCGGCGGGCTCGCGCCCCTCGGCGGGTGGAAAGCAGAAGTGGCGGCTGCCCCGGATCGGGGCGCCGCCACTTCGTGCTGGCTCAGCTCAGCGTGTCTCGCGGTGCAGGGTGTGCCGGCCGTCCCGGGGGCAGAACTTCTTCAGCTCGATGCGGTCCGGGTCGTTGCGGCGGTTCTTGCGCGTGATGTAGTTGCGCTCCTTGCACTCCGTACACGCCAAGGTGATCTTGGGACGGACGTCGGTCGCCTTGGCCACGGCGGGGTGCCTTCCTGCTCACGGGTTCACATACGGCATGCCAGCGTAGACGCTAACCACGCGGACATGCAAAACGCCGGGTGTTCACCCGGGGTCGTACGGCATCCGGGACGAGTCCCGGACAGTAGCGGTGGCCGGACTTGAACCGGCGACACAGCGATTATGAGCCGCTTGCTCTGCCATCTGAGCTACACCGCCGCGCCAGGCTGAAATCCAGCGCCTGAGGGGCGGATCACGAACCCGGTTGGAGCCCCCTTACGGAATCGAACCGTAGACCTTCTCCTTACCATGGAGACGCTCTGCCGACTGAGCTAAGGGGGCGCGCGCGATCTCTCGCTTGTTGCGCAGACAGAAGCTTACACGGCCCCGCAGCCGAGGTGAAATCGGTACCCCGGCGCGGCGAAATCGCAGATCAAGGGCTTTGAAGGCGCGGTCGGGCGGCACGGGCAGGCGTACGAAAGGCGCCGTAGGGCGCGGCACAAGACGCCGTTCCGGCCATTCAAGCCGGCATCACACAGCGGACCGGCCAGGGCGGCTTGGCGGCAAGTGGACGCACCGCGGCGTGGGTGATCCGTATGACGGCGGGTCAGCCGACGGCGCGGAGGCGGCGTACCTCGCCGGTCGGGGTTTCTTCCGGTTCGGTCTGGGCGCTCAGCCAGGTGTTCAGGCGTTCCACCGGCAGCGGGCGGCTGAAGAAGTAGCCCTGGCCGATCTCGCAGCCGAGCTCGGCGAGCAGGTCCAGGGTGAGTTCGCTCTCGACGCCCTCGGCCACCACGGTGAGACCGAACTCACGGGCGAGGCCGATCACGGCTCGCACGATGGCCAGGTCGCCCGAGTCGGTCGCCATGCCCTGGACGAAGCTGTCGTCGATCTTGATTTCGTGGACCGGCAGCTGCCTCAGGTACGACAGCGACGAAGCGCCGGTGCCGAAGTCGTCGACTGCCAGGCGTACGCCGAGGTCGCGCAGCCGGTAGAGGGTGGGGAGCGCGCGTTCGATCTCGCCGAGCATGCCCGGTTCGGAGATCTCGAAGGTGATCTGGCCGGCCGGGATGCCGTACCGCTTGAGCAGCTCGTGGACCTGGTCCGGGAAGCGGGGGTCGAGGAGGGTCCGCGCCGACAGGTTGACCGCGACGGACAGCGGCCGGCCGGCGTCCACCCATTCCCGGCAGTGCTGCAGGCCGGCGGTGAGGACGACCTCGGTGAGGCGGTGCAGCTGTCCGGTGTGCTCGGCGACCGCGACGAAGTCCTCCGGGGACACGTCGCCGTGGGCGGGGTGCTGCCAGCGAGCCAGGCACTCGACGCCGATGAGGTGCCGGTCCTGGATGGAGACCTTGGGCTGGAAGTGCACCTCGAGCTGGCCCGTGTCCAGCGCGCGGCGCAGGTCGGCGGCCAGGCCGAGGCGGCGTACGGCCCGGGACTCGAGGGCGGGGTGGAACAGCTGCACCCCGTACGGCAGCGCCTTGGCCGCGTTGGCGGCGAGCTCGGCCCGGCGCAGCAGCGAATCCGGATCGTCGCCGTGGTCGGGGTGCAGGGCGACGCCGGCGGCGGTGTCCACGTCCAGCGTGAGCGAGCCGACGACCATCGGGCCCCGCAACTGCTCCCGCATCTCGGTGGCGAGCCGTACGGTCTCCTCGGTGCTCTCGGCACGCAGGGTGACCACGAACTCGTCGCCGCCGATCCGGCCCACCAGCGCACCCGGCCCGGCGATGCTGCGCAGGCGCTGCGCGACCTCGGCGAGCAACTTGTCACCCGCCGCATGGCCCATGGACTCGTTGACGTCGCGTAGACCGTCCACGTCGAACAGCATCACCGCGACGACCTCGCCGGGGGCCCGTACCTTGACCGACTCGGCGAGGGCGTCCGTCACGCGCCGGCGGTTGGGCAGTGAGGTCAGGCGGTCGTGGTACGCGTCGTAGCGCAACCGTTCGACGAGGCGGGAGTTCTCCACCGCCACGGCGGCGTGCGCGGCGATCGTCTGCAGCACCTGGACGTCGGCGGGCCGGAACGTGAGGGTGCCGCCCTGCCTGTTGATGACCTCGATGGAGCCGATCGTGGTCTGCCCGGACCGCAGCGGGACGACGATGACGTCCTTGAGGCGGCTCTCCCGCAGGAAAGGCCGCAGGTCGGCGGTGTCGTCGAATTTCGCGCCGACGGCTACGGCGTGCTGGCCGCTCACGGCGCGCTCACGGATGGCCGCCGGCGTCGGCGCCAGGTCGAGCAGGCCCCGGTCGCCGACGCGGGCGGTCAGCAGGACCTCGGGGTGACGCCCGCCGGCGGCCAGCCACATGGTCGCGTACTCGGCTTTCATGAGCGCGCGGATGCGGCCCAGCAGCACGTCCGGGAGCGAGGCGTCGTTGCCGTGCTCCTGCACGGCGAGGGTGAGTTCGTAGACGTCGGCGAGCGTCCGATGCTGCCGCAGGAAGCCGACCAGATACCGATACGCCAGGATGAGCGTTGCGACGAGCACTGCCAGCAGGATCGACGCCCACGGCGTGGCTTCCATCGCGACGAGGAAGACGCAGCCGATCGCGACACTGACCGAGGCGGTGAGCAGAGTCGGCAGCCCGGCGCGGAACGCCTCCTGGCCTGCCTGCAGACCCTGGATGACGGTCATGACCGCTGCGAACGCCAGAGGCGCGACCAGCGCGCTCGTCATGGCGGCGGCGAAGAGGATGCCCCAGGTGCCGGGGCCCGCACCGCTGATCGGCGGCAGCGCGGCGACGACCAGCAACGCTGCCGACGTGGCTGCCGCGGACTTGGCCACGTTGAAGGCGATTTTGGTCATTCCCAGCCGAGAGCGCTGCTGCGGCAGCACCGTGGCCAGGGTCACCGCCGCGATCACCATGACCGGCGGCAGGTAGTAGATGGCCAGCACGAGAGGAATCTCCGTGACGACCACGAAGAAGCTCTGCTTACGGACAGCGACGTTGAAGACGCCGACGTTGGCGAGCACCAGCCCACCCGTGGCGATCAGGCCGCCCAGCCAGGATTCGTACCAGTAAGGGTCAGAGACCCAGAATAAGATGACGCAGACGAGCGCGAAGAGCGCCAGCGGGGCAGTGACGAGCCAGGCATACTGCGCCGAACGCCTCGGCCGTGCCGGACGCCCTGTCATCGCGCTCCCTGATCAGTCGGACCGGTTCCTGCGAGTGAGCGCCGACGAGTCGCAGAGACTCAGTCCCAGTGCAGATCGTTGGTCAGCGCCGCCACGGACTGCTTCCCCGTGGCCCCCGCCGTTCCATGCTCGGCGCTCGCGGCGGCAGCGCCACCGATGAACGCGGCGAGCACGAAAACCAAGCCGGCGAAGCGGCCCAGCTTCCTTGCAGACATATTTGCTCCTCGTACGAGAAAGACGCCTCGGGTGGGGGGTTCCATGATGGTGCCACACGCTGAGTACGTCAGACAGCGTCCGTGCGCCGGTCGAAGCCGCACATCCCGAAATCTTGGCTGAACGGCTGAGGTGTTCACGCAACCACGCCCCGCATCATTGACGGCTTTGGGCCTGATTTAACGGGAGATGTGAGAGCAATTCGCACCCGTTCCGTCAGGTCGGCTTGACGTCAAGGTGCCCTGACGAAAAGCTACGCATATGACCAGTCCGGACGAACTCGAGCAACAGCACACGCTCTCCACCGCCACAACGCGTTACGACGAGTTGAGGATGCGCGACGCGCTGGCCACGATGACGGAGGACAGCGACGCAATCGCGCTCACACGCGAGGAGACCCTGGAACTGCTCGCGCTGAGCGAGGTCGTCATCCGCAAAGCCGGGTACGGCCGCCAGGCGATGGTCCGCTCGGCGCGTGCGGCCGGGGCGTCGTGGACCCAGATCGGTGCCGCGCTGGGCACCAGCAAGCAGGCCGCCTGGGAGTCGCACAACCGCTGGATCGAGGACCAGGTCCGGCAGCACGAACTGACCGGGTACCAGGGCTTCGACCAGGGACAGGCGGATGCTGCCCGCGGCTTGGCCGGCCGCCCGGACTGATCCCGCCCGGCGGCTCAGTCGCCGGTCGCGGCGGGGCGCTCGGTCGCGCTGTACTGGGACCAGGAGCCCGGGTAGAGGCGGCCCACGCCCAGGCCCGCGTGTTCCATAGCGAGCAGGTTGTGACAGGCGGTGACGCCCGAACCGCAGTAGGAGATGACGTCGGCGCCTTCGCGTACACCGACGGAGGCGAAACGTTCGCGCAGCTCGGCCACCGGCAGGAAGCGCCCGGTCCCGTCCAGGTTCTCCCGGCAGGGCAGGTTGCGAGCACCGGGGATATGACCCGCGCGCGGATCCACCGGTTCGGTGTCGCCGCGGAACCGGGCGCGGTCACGGGCGTCCAGCACCACCGCCGCACCGGCCGCCGCATCATCGATGCCGGCCAGCCGGTCGCCCGGCCACGGCCGGGGCGTGAAAACCGCGGGGGCCGGGCTCGCCGGGCCGCTCACCAGTTCTCCCTCGTACGCGCTGAGCCCGCCGTCCAGCACCGCGGCGTCGTGACCGGTGGCGCGCAGCATCCAGACGAGTCTCGCCGCGATCACGCCGCCGGCGTCGTCGTACCCGACCACGGTGTCGTCGTCGCCGATGCCCACAGCGGCCATGCCCTGCGCGAAGACCTCGGGATCGGGAAGCGGATGCCGGCCCCCGGCCGGCGAGGCGTGCCGGGCCAGCCAGCGGTCCAGGTCGACGAAGACGGCACCCGGCAGATGCCCTTTCTCGTACGCCTCCCGGCCGGAACGCCCGTCCAGATACCAGCGCACATCGGCCAGCACGACCCGGTCCCGATGCTCCCGCACCCACTGCACGTCGACAACCGGACCGATCACACCGCTCCCCTATCCGTCTGCCGTCGGCCTACCGCGCCGCGGCCTGAACCTGACCAGCGCGACACCCATCAACACGATGGCGGCCGCGCTCAAAACCACAGCCGCCAAGCCGCGCAGCGCCATTTGCCCCACGGCCATCAGCAGCAACGCCACGCCGAACAACAAGTGATACAGCGCGGCGTCGCGTACCCGAAGGAAGTTGCGCGAGGTGCTCGCCGGGGCCCGGCCCGTCAGAAGCATCCGCACGCCGAACAGCGCGAGAACCAGGCCGATGACGCCGCCGACGGCGAGGGTCGCCGTACCGATGTCCATGGACCCCAGTCTGGGCGGCCCGGCGCCGGACCACCGGCGGTTCGCACTTCTTACCGGCAGTTGGCGAACCCCAGGGCGACGCCTTACCGGCAGCTGGCGAGCCGCCGGGCCACGCCTTACCGGCAGCTGGCGAACCGCCGGGCCACGCCTTACCGGCAGCTGGCGAACCGCCGGGCCACGCCTTACCGGCAGCTGGCGAACCGCCGGGCCACGCCTTACCGGCAGTTGGCGAACCGCCGGGCCACGCCTTACCGGTAGTTGGTGAACTGCAGGGCGACGCCGAAGTCCTCGGCCTTGAGCAGCGCGATGACGGCCTGCAGGTCGTCCCGCTTCTTACCGGTGACCCGCAGCTGATCCCCCTGGATCTGCGCCTGCACTCCCTTCGGGCCCTCGTCCCGGATCTTCTTGCTGATCGCCTTCGCCTTGTCGGTGTCGATCCCCTCGAGCACCTTGCAGTCGATCTTGTAGGTCTTCCCGGACTGCCGCGGCTCGCCGGCCTCCAGCGACTTCAGCGAGATGTTCCGCTTGACCAGCTTCTCCTTGAAGACCTCCAGCGCGGCTGCAGCACGCTCCTCGGTCTCCGACGTGATGGACACGCCGTTCTCCCCCGACTTCGCGATGGAGGTGCCGGTACCCCGGAAGTCGAACCGGGTGCCGAGCTCCTTCTCCGCCTGGTGGAAGGCGTTGTCCACCTCCTGGCCGTCGACCTTGCTCACGATGTCGAACGACGGGCTGGCTGCCATGATCAGACTCCTGCTGCTGGGCCACGTATCGATGTGCGCGGAGGCCGCGAACGGGCCCCCGACATGCCGACCGTACCCGGTTGTGGATCCGGCCGGCCGTATGGCTATCCTGTTGTTCGCTGCTGCGGGAGACCGGGGCGGCGAAGCCCAGGCGGGTTGCCCGAGCGGCCAATGGGAGCGGACTGTAAATCCGTCGCGAAAGCTACAGAGGTTCGAATCCTCTACCCGCCACAGGCCCCTGATGACGGCCCCGTGAGCTGCGGATACGCGCTCCGGGGCCGTTCTCGTTGACGGCTTGTCGTACGCGTCGCCGTGGTTGGGCGTGGGAGTCGCGTTTTGGCTGTCCGTGCTGAGGAACCATCTGAGCAGCTCGGGAACTGCGGTGGCGACGATCGGCATCTCGCCGGGGATGCCGTACGAACCGCTGGAGCCGATCAGGTGAGATTCTGTCGTCGTGCGCGAGTTCGGCCCGCTGGAACACGAACGGATCTTCTTCAGGGATATGTGTCGGCGCGTCCCTGAGCTGCAGGACTGGTACCACCAGGATCCTGATGGTGAGCCCTGGATGCTGGTGTCGTACGACTTTGTTGACGGCCGGGCCGTGCGGGAGACGTTGCGTGTCGATTACGACGGGGTGCAGCTGCGGGGTGGGTGGAGTCCTTCCTGTCTCAATTGGGACGACGGGGTCCGCGCTGCTGAGGCGCTCATCGACACACGGCCGCCTGAAGGGCTCAGTGTCGATTCCGCGAGTGATCCTGCGGAGGCAGCGGCCATCGCCTCTGCGTGGTTCGAGGCGCACATCGAGCGCTGGAAGCGGCGCTCCTGATCGGGCCGGATGTTAGGTCGATTGCTGCGGGAGGGGGCGGGCGAGGGTCAGGGCCTGGAAGTGGAAGCCGTGGTTGATCGTGTGGAAGTCGACGAGGTCGAAGGCTTCCGACGCGTACCGGAGGAGGCGTTCGTCCGAGCGGAATGAGAAGAAGCGGCCGTCCTCCTCCATGATGCCTTCCGAGTCTGTTCCTCCCCAGAGGCCGACGAAGAACAGGCCGCCCGGTTTGAGGACTTCGCGTACGGCGCGGAAGGCGGCAGGCAGATTCTCATCGGGTACGTGGAGCAGACAGTTCAGGGACCACACGGCGTCGAAGGCTGCTGGGGCGAAGCCGAGGTGGAGGACGTCGCGTACCTCTGCAGTCAGGCCTTTCTGCCGGCAGAGCGCCACGTGTTCGGGGGCTATGTCGACGGCCGTGACCGTCAGGCCGTGGGCCGCGAAGTGGGCGCTGTCCTGGCCCGTGCCGGCTCCCAGGTCGAGCAAGGTTTCCGCTTCGATGGCCTTGAGGCGGTTCAGGAATGCGCCGCGCTCCTCGAGTTTCCACGACTGTCTCGCCGTCGCGTCGCGTTTGGCGGCTCGGGCGTCATAGATGGTCCTCAGGCTGCTGACCACGTCGTCGTAGCTCATCGGCGCCTCCCTCCTCTAGCCTGGCGTACATGGCGAAGGATGTCGCGCGGCGGACCGAGGTGGAGACGCTGCGTGCCGCCGATGCGGATCGGCATCAGATTGCCGAGCAGTTGAAGTCTGCTCTCGACGAGGGGCGGTTGTCGCTCGCTGAGTACGACGAGCGGGTGCGGGATGCGTACGCGGCTCGGACGTACGCCGATCTTCTTGTGCTTGTGGCCGATCTTCCGAAGCCGGGGTTGAATGCGGCCGAGGTCAATGCGCGGCGGGCAGCCGAGGTGCGCCGGCAGGCGCGGAAGTTGCCGATGGCGCTGATGGTGCTCTGGACGATCTGGGGGTCGGTGGCGGCTCTCAATCTGGCCGTGTGGTTCGTGCTGCTGGTCACCGTGGAGGCCGACATCTATCCGTGGCCGGTGTGGCTGCTCGTTCCGGGCGCTGCCCTGGCGGCCACCACTGTCGGGGTGCAGGCGATCAGGGGCCAGCAGCGGCGGTGACGCGTACGCCGAACGTGGCGAACGTCATGCGGCCGGTGCCGCTTGCCATGGGTACGGGCCGAGCTACGGTCGGCGGGTGAGTCGCGTACCTTTGTCCGTCCTTGACCTCGCCACCGTGCGCGAGGGTCATGACAGTGCCGACGCCCTGCGGGGCACGACGGAGATCGCCCGGACCGCCGATGACCTGGGGTATTCGCGGTTCTGGGTCGCCGAGCACCACAACATGCCGGCCGTGGCGTCGACCTCGCCGCCGGTGCTGATCGCGCACGTGGCGGCCAACACGCAGCGGATCCGGGTGGGTTCCGGGGGCGTGATGCTGCCCAACCACATGCCGTTCGTGGTGGCCGAGCAGTTCGCGTTGCTGGAGGCGCTGCACCCCGGCCGCATCGACCTGGGAATCGGGCGGGCGCCCGGCACCGACCAGGCCACCGCCACCGCGCTGCGGGGCGTGTCGCCGCACCTGACGGTCGAGCAGTTCCCCGACCATCTCGGCATGGTCCTCGCCCTGCTCGGCGACGATCGTGTCGCGCCGGAGCGGATCGAGCGGCTCAAGGCCACGCCGGCCCCGGCGAGCTATCCCGAGGTGTGGATGCTCGGCTCCTCGACGTACGGGGCTCAGGTGGCCGCCGCGCTCGGGCTGCCGTTCTGTTACGCGTACCACTTCGCGATGAGCTCCGATGTGGACACCGCCGCGCGGCTCTACCGGTCGGGGTTCAAGCCTTCGCCGCGCTTCCCCGAGCCGCACCTGATGATCAGCGCCTCGGTGATCGCCGCGGAGACCACCGAGGAGGCGCAGTATCTGGCCGGGCCGAGCCGGATCATGGCGTTGAGCCTGCGTACGGGGCGGTTGGGTCCGATCGTGTCGCCCGAGGCGGCCGCGTCGCGTGAACTGTCCGATCTGGATCGCGCCGTGCTGGATCAGCTCCCCGGCACTCAGTACGCGGGTACGGCCGAGGAGGTCGTGGCCGGGCTGGACGCGCTCGTCGAGCGGACCGGCGCGGCGGAGTTGATCCTCGCCGGCACGGTGTACGACCCGGCCACGCGGCAGGACTCGCTGGCACGTATCGCCAAGGCCTGGGGTCTCTGACTTATCCACACCACGGCCCGCGGCACGTCGGCCTGTGGATAACCGGATTCGCCGATCCCGGATCTTTGCCAGAATCGGCGCCATGGTCTGGCACATCACGGAGGACGTCGAGGAGTTCCTCGACCGGGCGGGCGGCTTTCTCCGCACACGTCCGGTGGAGAACACGGTGCTGCTGACGATCGCGGAGACCGTACGCGTGCAGGGGCCCGGCACCTACGGCTCCGAGACGGCGGTCTTCGGGTGGCGCGGCGGGGAGGACGCGGCTTTCCTGCGTACGCCACCGCGTGAGCCTCTGCTGTCCGCCATGTCGCCGGACGCGGCCGCCGAGCTGGCCCGGGCGCTGTCCGATGCCGGCCTCCCCGGTGTCATCGGGCCGGACGCGCCCGCCGCCGCGTTCGCCGCGGAATGGGAGCGGCTGACCGGCGCCGGCTCGCAGGTGTTGAAGAGGCAGCGGCTCTACCGGCTCGGGACCCTGGTGCCGCCCGTGCCGCCGGCGAAGGGATCGGCTCGCGTAGCGGGCAGCGCGGACCGTGACCTGCTCGTCGGGTGGATGGCCGCCTTCTATCGGGACGTCGGTGAGGAGCCGCGCCAGGTCGAGGAATTCATCGACGACAAGCTGGCGCACAGCGGCATGCTGATCTGGGAGCTCGACGGACGGCCCGTCTCGATGGCCGGCGTCACCCGGCAGCAGTCGGGGATGGTGCGCATCCAGGCTGTCTACACGCCTCGCGAGCATCGAGGACACGGGTACGCCGGCGCGGTCACCACCGCCCTGACCCGAGCCGCGCTCGACGCCGGAGCGGTTCACGTCGTGCTCTTCACCGATCTCGCCAACCCCACATCGAACGCCCTGTACCAGCGACTGGGCTACGTACCCCTGGAGGACCGCAGCATGGTGGAATTCGTCGCATGAGCCGGATTTTGCAGGTCAACCTCGCCGTTCCCGAGGACAGCGACGCCAAGAACATCGGCCGGACCGGGATCAACAAGCAGCCGGTCACCCATCCCGTCGCCGTCCGCGCCCCGGGGCCGAAAGGGCTGCCGTCGGACCGGGCGAGCGGGCTGGTGGGCGACCAGATCTTCGACACCAAGCACCACGGCGGTGACGACCAGGCGGTCTACGCGTACGCGCGGGAGGACTACGACTGGTGGGAGAAGGAGCTGGGGCGGGAACTGCCGGGCGGGATCTTCGGCGAGAACCTGACCACTGTGGACCTCGACGTCAGCGGCGCGGTGCTCGGGGAGAAGTGGCGGATCGGCGAAACGCTGGTGCTGCAGGCGACGTTCGGGCGCATCCCCTGTGCCACGTTCCAGTGGAAGATGCAGGAGCCGCGCTGGGTGAAGCGGTTCGCCGCCGAGAACCGGCCCGGGGCGTACCTGCGGGTGGTGACACCGGGCGACGTACAGGTGGGCGACGAGGTGAGCGTGCTCGATCGGCCCGCGCACGGCGTGACGATCGCGGAGAGCTTCCGCGCGTGGATGCACGAGCCGGAGCTGCTCGCCGAATACCTCGAGAAGGACGGCATTCCGGAGGGGCTGAAGGCGGACATCCGTCGCAGGCTCCGGCACGACGGATGACCGTACGGCGTTCAGCGACGGTAGCCCGAGGGCTCTGGAGCGAAGGAGATCGACATGCCTGATCAGATCGTCGAGCGGGGCGGGGTGCCCGTACTCGTCTGCGACGCCGATGGTGCACCGGTCGCCGGCCCGCAGGATGCGCTCGATCTGATCGGCGCGGCGTATGCGGGAGCCGAGGTGGTGGCGATCCCGGCGGAGCGGCTGGATGCGAGCTTCTACCGGCTGAGCACCGGGGTGGCCGGCGAGATCATGCAGAAGTTCGTGAACTACCGCCTACGGCTCGCGATCGTGGGTGACATCTCTGCCCACGTGGCGGCGAGCGGGGCGCTGCGTGACCTGGTGTACGAGACGAACAAGGGCGACCAGGTCTGGTTCGTGAACGATCTGCAGGAGCTCGACGGTCGCCTGAGTTGAGGCGAGGCCGGCGCCGACCGGCTCAGCGAGGTGCGGTGCACGGTTGCTGAGGCGAGCCCGAGCCGACGGCTCAGCGGGGTGCGGTGCACGGTTGCTGAGCCGTCGGCGGCGGGAGTTGCGCTCGATGGGTTGTGGCGCATTCCGAGCGGTAAGCCGGTCGGTGGCCGAAGGTGGCGCGCTCACAGTGCGGGTGCGGCGCATGCCGGCCGGTGAAGCCCGCTTGGCGGCGAATCCACTACGGCGGCGGGGGTGTGCGGGTCAGAGCGGCAGCCAGAGGGCGGCCACGTTCGGCGGTTCCCAGGTCACCAGGGAGGTGTGGGCGATGCGGCATTGGTAGCGCTTTCCGGCGTACGTGACGATCTGGCCCTGCTGGTAGGCCACGTTCGGCGCCCAAGTCGTGCCGGCCGGCGGTGCCGTGGTCGGTGCCGTGGTGGTCGGACGGGTGGTGGGTGGCGTGGCTGTCGGGGCCGTCGTCGGCGTGGCCGGTGGTGTTGTCGCCGGGCGGGTTGTCGGGGTGGTGGCCGGCGGGGCGGGCGTGCAGTCGTCCGCCGGGGCGACGGTGTCCGTGTGGGTGGTGCCCGCCGAGCGGTAGGCGGTGATCGCCGCGGTGGCCTGGGACGGGGTCAGGACCTGGCGCTTGGCGTGGAAGACGTAGTCGATCGACTCCTGCCAGACGGAGGTGGCGCCGGACGGGCGGCCTGCCAGGTCGATGAACCACTGGTTGAAGTCGATGGACATCTTCTGCCTCGGGTACACCTTGCCCGAGTGGTCGCCGACGAGCGCGCCGTCGATGTAGTACTTCACGTGGCCGTCGGCGACCGTCGCCATGACGTCGTGCCAGCCCGCGATGCTTCTGGCCTGCTGGCTGTGCTGGTTGTCGGCGTACCAGGGGTCGGGGACGTACGTGTACCAGGTGGTCTGGTAGTTGATCGGACCCGCCTCGCCCCAGCCGCCGTTGGGCAGGTACTCGGAGAAGTCCATCTCCGAGTACATCGGGTCCTTCGGGGCCGCCAGCGGCGAAATCGTGTAGAAGGTCTGGTTCACGTGGTCGCCCTCGGGGCCGGTGGAGGGCGCGTCGGCGAACTTGATCCGGGCGAGATAGGTGCCCTCCAGGAAACGGCGGTTGCTCTGCGAGAACTCGGCGTGTGACGTGCCGGCCGCGGTGCCGTTCGTGCGGGCGGTCAGTTGCGCCACGCGTTGACCGTCCACGGTGGGGAACGACACGTTGTCGGCCGGCCAGCTCGCGCCCGGTACGCCGGGGCCGCCCGCCTCGCCGCGGATCCTCCAGCCGCGCTGGGACAGCGCTGGATCCGTACGGGAGGAATAGCTGAAGTCGTCGAACAGCGCGCCGCAGGCGGTGGCCGCGCTGCTGCTCGGGGCGGCGGCGATGCCGAAGGCGGCGAGCGCGCCGGCGGTCGCGGCGACCGTGGCGCCGACGGCGATGGTGCGTTTCCGGCCCATGGGGGAAGGGCCTCCTCGGGTATCGGGGATGTTTACCAGTGGTAAACACCAAACCCGGCGGCAGTGGTGATCGTCAATAGCCGTGGCCTGTGGTCCTCCTTAAATCGCGGCCTCTTGGGATGGCCAGTGGACAAGATGGACAAGCCCGCGCGGACCCGGCAGAGTGCAAACGACCGGGGGCGACTGCTCGCACACGCAGAGGCGCGCCGGGCGCGGATCGCTGCGGGCGGCGGGTCGCAGCGGGTAGCGGAAGGCTGCAAGGCGGGGGTAGCGGAAGGCTGCAAGGCGGCGGAAGACTGCGGCTGACGGAATAGCGCGGTCCGTCGGTCGGTGGTGTGCCGGCCGCGGCAGTCCGGTCAGCCAAGCGGTCCGGCGGCCACGGTGGTCCGGCGGCCGGATCGGTGCGGCGGCTGGAGCGGGTGCAACGGCTCGAGGGGGTGCGACGGCCGAAGAGGGCGCGACGGCCGGAGAGCGTGCGACGGCCGGAGAGCGTGCGGCCGCCGGGGAGCGTGCGGCCGGGCCGCGCGGTCGGTCGGCGCAGAGACACGGCGGTCGGCCGGGCGGCGTGGGTGACGGAGTGAGGGTGGGATGCGGCGGAGCGAGGTTCGGGAACGGTTGCGCGAGCTGATCGCGACGCTTCCGCCGGGCGACGCGCTGCCCTCCGAGCGGGACCTCAGCGGCGAGCTCGGCGCGTCCCGGCCGACGGTTCGCGCCGCCATCGAGGAGTTGGCCCGGGAGGGTCTTCTGGTACGCCGCCACGGGCGCGGGACCTTCACCAGCCCGGCCAAGATCTCGCAGGAGGTGCCGTCGACGGCGTACCTGCCGCCCGCGGAGGGTGACTGGGGCAGCGAGGTGCTGGAGTTCGACGTCGTTCCCGCGGGTCCGCGGCTGGGGGCGAAGTTGCAGGTCTCCCCCGGCTCCGGCCTGGTCCGGGCGCTGCGGCGGCGGCTCGTCGACGGCGGGCCGATCGCGGTGGAGGAGATCCACATTCCCTGCGCCGTCGCCCCGAACCTGTCACGGGACGACTTCGCCGCCGGGTCGCTCTACCACCACCTTCGCGAGCGACACGGAGTCACGCCGGCTGAGGCGCTGCAGACCACGGAGCCGACGGTCGTGGATGCCGCGGAGTCCCGGCTGCTCGAGGTGCCGCTGTATTCTCCCGCCCTGCTCTTCGAACGCACCACGCGCGACACGGACGGCCGCCTCATCGAGTTCACCCGCTCGGTGTATCGCGGCGACAGGTACCGCATCACGCAACATCTGAAGCTGGGCCCCGAATCGGGCTAGCCGCGGGACGTGTGACCGATCCGGTTGCCCATCCAGTCCTATCAGCAGACGACGGGACGGACAGCGAGGAGAACCGGTGGACGCGGACCTGCGGAAGCACTTCGATCGGGCGGTGAGTGACGACCCCGGCGCCGACGCCGGGGAGATGGCGCTCGCTGCCATCGCCCAGGGCGGCCGGATGCGCCGGCGGCGTCGGCAGATGGCCGGGGCGGGGGTGGCTGCCGGTGTGGTGGTCGCGCTGGCCGTGGTGGGCGGCGTGAGCCTCCGGCCGGAGCCGGCGGAGCCGGCCGGCCCTCCGATGACGGTCGCGGCGGCGATGATGCCGCTGACCGCGCCGTCCTGCTCGGAGAAGCCGGTGGAGAGCGGCGCCACCGACGTGGTCGTCTTCCTGATCCCCGACTCGACGGACCGGCAGAGTTCGGCGCTGGGGTCGACGTTGCGCGAGGACGCCCGTGTGGCCGACGTACGGTTCGAGAATCGGCAGCAGGCCTGGGAGCGATTCCGGACGTTGTGGGCGGACAGCCCGGACTTCGTCTCGTCGGTCAGCCCGAAGCAACTCGTCGAGTCGTTCCGGCTGCGGCTGGCGGATCCTGCGCAGTACAAGGCCTTCCGTGCCGAGTACGCGACGATGGACGGCGTCGGCTCGATCGTCGGCCGGGTCTGCCCCGCGAGCGCCCCGGTCGGAGGCGTCCAGTGACGGACACGGTGACGTCGCCCAGGCCGGTGGAGGGTCCCCGGACCGGCGCCCTGGCGAGCTGGAGTGTGGGCCGCCGCCGCGCGAAGGCGGCCCGGGACGAGGAGTTCACGGCGTTCGTGGAGTCCGCCGCCACCCGGTTGCGCCGCAGCGCGTACCTGATGTGCCGGGACTGGCATCTCGCCCAGGATCTGACCCAGCAGACCTTCATCAAGATGTACGCGGCCTGGGACCGGATCCGTACCGGCACCAACCTCGAGGGTTACAGCCGGCGGGTGCTCATGAACCTGGTCTTCGACCAGCAGCGGCGGCGCAGCGGCTCCGAGATCGTGGTGGCCGAGCTGCCCGACCGGCCCGGCGACGGGACGGCCGATACGCCCGAGCTGCGGCTGGCGCTGGTGGACGCGCTGGCTGCCCTGTCCGTCGAGGACCGGGCCGTGCTGGTGCTGCGGCACGCCGAGGACCACAGCGTCGACACGGTGGCCACGATCCTCGGCGTCTCCGTCTCGGTGGTGAAGATGCGCACCGCCCGGGCCCTGGCCCGCCTGCGTTCCCTGCTCGGCGAGGACTTCGAGGACCGCTGAGCCGGTCGCGCCCTACGAAGCTTCAGCCGGCGAGCGCCTGGCGCAGGCGTTCGCCGGCCCGTTCGTCGGCGCGGGCCATCGGCCCCGCGGGCAGGGACGCCACCGCGGCGGCGACCATCAGCACCGCGCCGGCGAAGAGGAAGGACCAGGGCAGGCCGCCCGGCTGGTCGACGATCACCCCGGCGACCGCGCCGCCGGCCGCGCTGCCTGCGACGGAGACGGTCACCACCCACGTGTACGCCTCGTTCAGCATGGCCGCGGGGGCGAGACGGCCCACCAGGTTGTTCTCCACCGTGAGCGCGGGAGCGATGGTGGCGCCTCCCACGACGAGGGCCACGCCGAGCGTCAGCGGGTCCGGCATGACCGCGAGGATCATGAAGCTGGCCGAGACCGCGGCGAGCAGCCAGGCGAATTGGCGGGCCAGGGCCATCGCGGGCCGGCGCGTGCCGAACCAGATGCCGCCGATGGCACTGCCGATGCCCCAGACGCCGAGCAGGACCCCGCCGAGGCTGTCACCGCCGCCGTGCTCATTGGCGTACGCGGGCACGATCACCCCCGCCGCACCGAAGGCGATGCCCAGCGCGGCGACGCAGAGCAGCAGAGCCGGAAAGCCGTCCGCCTTGAGGGGCCCCAGGCCGCGAGCGCCCACGGCCGACTCGTGCCGCGCCCAGTGCCGCATGATCGGCAGCAGCGCGACCCGGATCGTCCCGCCCAGCGTGGCCACCGCCGCGAAACCCAGCGCCACCGCCGGGTCGTGCGTGGCCACGACGAACGCCGCGACCAGCATCGGGCCGAGCACGAAGACCAGCTCGAACAGCGACGTCTCGGCCGCCATCGCCGCGGGGCGCAGGGCGTGGTGCCGGGTGCCCGGTGCGGTGGCGTCGGTCCAGGCCCGGCGGATCGCGGCGCTCAGCGGCGGGTACGTGGCCCCCGCCAGCGCCGACGCCACGAAGATCCACGTCAGGGCCTCGGCGCCGCCACGGCTGGCCAGGATGAGCCCGGCGAGCGCGACGGGATGCAGGACCGCGGTGAGCAGCAGGACGGGCGTGGGGCCGATCCGGTCGGCGACGCGTCCGGCGACAGGGCTGACCGCCGCGCCCGCGAGCGCGTACATGCCGCCGGCGAGGCCCGCGGCGGCGTACCGGCCGGTGGTCTGCTGCACCAGGAGGAGCAGGGCGAGCGGCGTCATGCCGATGCCGAGGCGGGCGAGGATGCCGACGACGAGGAGAACCTTCCCGCCCGGCATCCGCCACACGCCCAGGTACTGACGCAACGCGGTCACGGTCCTCCTCCGGATCGTCGGGTGTAATGAGCGAAAGCCGCCTCCGACCCTAACGGTCGGAGGCGGCTCGGCCCGCGGGGTTGTGAGGCGGCCCTCAAGAGGCGGCTCGCGGGCTGTGAGGCGGCCCTCAGAAGGCGGCTCGCGGGCTGTGAGGCGGCCCTCAGAAGGCGGCTCGCGGGCTGTGAGCCGGCTGGTGAGGCGGCCCTCAGGAGGGGCGCGCTCAGCGCTGGAACTGCACCGGGCCCGTACCCGTGATCGCGGCCAGCTGGTGCAGCCGCTTGATGCGCTCGGCCATCGGCGGGTGCGTCGAGAAGAGCCCCGCGATGCCGCCGCTGCGCAACGGGTTCGCGATCATCAGGTGCGCCGAGGTGGCGAGCCCGCCCTCGGCCGGGAGGGGCATGCGCTGGGCGCCGTACTGAATCTTCTCCAGGGCGCTCGCCAGGGCGAGCGGGTCCCGGGTCAGGGTGGCTCCCGAGGCGTCCGCCTGGTATTCCCGGTTGCGGCTGATGGCCAGCTGGATGATCGACGCGGCGAGCGGGCCGAGGATCAGCATGAGCAACAGAGCGGCCGGGTTCGGGCCGTCGTCGTCGTCCGAGCCGCCGAGCGGGAGAAAGATCGCCAGCTGGGCGAACATCGTGATGATGCCGGCGAGGGCGGCGGCGACGCTGGAGATCAGGATGTCGCGGTTGTAGACGTGGGACAGCTCGTGGCCGATGACGCCGCGCAGCTCACGCCGGTCGAGGATCCGGGTGATGCCCACGGTCACCGCCACGGCGGCGTTGCGCGGGTTGCGGCCGGTGGCGAACGCGTTGGGCTGCAGCGCGGGGCTCACGTACAGGCGGGGCATCGGCTGGCCCGCCTCGGTCGCCAGCTCACGGACGATCTCATAGAGCGCCGGGAACTCAGCCTCGGTGACCGGCTGCGCGCGCATGGCCCGCAACGCGATCTTGTCGGAGAAGAAGTAGCTGCCGGCGTTCATGGCCAGCGAGAGGATGACGGCGAAGACCAGGCCGCCGCTACCGCCGATCCAGTACCCGACGGCGAGAATCATGGCGGTGAGCAGACCCAGCAGAGCGGCCGTCTTGAGGCCGTTGTGATGGCTGTGCATGATCACTCCTTCAGCACGCGGGCCGGTGGGCCCACGTCTGATGGAACATCGCCGTCCCGGGAATTCATCCAGGAGTGACTGTGAGTTGGCTGAGCGTGCCTACCGCGTCACGCGCTCAGCCGTTGAGGAAGTCGAAGATCGCTTGCGGCGCGAAGCCCAGCGCCACCGCGACCACGGCCGCGACCGCGATGGCCGCCGCGACCGGGCGCGCCACCGCGACCCGGGGCTGGGTGGCGGCCCGCAGCAGGTCCGGGTCGGCGACGGCGACCGGTCCCGAACCCACCGGCGCGGTGAGGTGGACGCCGACGGGGGCCGGGGCTGTGTAGAGCAGCGCGGCGACCCGGACGTAGTACGCGAGCGCGATCACCGCGTTGATCGCGACGACGCCGGCGAGCCAGCCCCAGCCGGCGGCGATGAGCGACTGCACGATCGCGACCTTGGCGAACAGGCCGGCCAGGCCCGGCGGCAGGCCCGCCAGCCCGGCGACCGCGAGCACGAAGGCGGCGGCCGGCCACTTGCTGCGGCGGCCGATCCCCCGGTACTCCTCGAGGTCGCCGCCGTCCGTACCCGGGGTGCGCAGGGCGGTGACGACGGCGAATGCGAGGAACTCGAGGACGACGAAGAACACCGCGTACGCCAGGGCGGCCTCGATGCCGACCGCCCCGGCCGCCAGCGGCGCGATGATGTAGCCGGCCTGCGCGACGGACGACCACGCCAGCAGGCGGACCATCCGGGTCTGGCGCAGCGCGACCAGGTTGCCGACCGTCATGGTGAGCACAGCCAGCACGGCGACCAGCGGTCCCGTGTCGAGCCGCTGGACGACCGCGGCCAGCGCGAGGACGCCGCCCAGCTTCGAGGCCGTCGACAGGTACGCGGCCACCGGCACCGGCGCGCCGTCGTACGTGGCCGGCGCCCAGGCGTGCAGGGGAACCGCCGCGACCTTGAACGCGAAGCCCACCACGATCATCGCCGCGCCGACCGCCGCGAGCGACTTGAGCTGCCCCGTACCCGCGGTCAGCGCCGACAGGTGCAGCGCGCCGGTGGCGGCGTACAGGAGGGCGGCGCCGAGCAGGGCGATGGCCGTGGACACGACGCTGACGAGGAAGAACGTGACCGCGGCCGAGGCGCCGGCCCGGGTGACGCGGATGCGGCGGAGCCCGACCAGCACGTACAGCGGCAGCGTGAGGGTCTCCAGGCCGACGATCAGCGTGATGAGGTCGCCGGCGTACGCGACCACGACACCGCCCACCATCGAGCAGGTGAGCAGGAAGCAGAACTCACCTCGCGGCGCGAGCCCCAGCCGGAGCGCCGGCGTGGACAGCGCCAGCACGCCGATCGTCAGCGCCGCGAAGATCACCGCGGTCAGGACGGCGCGGGGCGTCGTGATCCACGAGCACAGGTCGCCGCTGCAGAACGTCGACGGCCGCCCCGGCACGGCGAGCGCGCACACCGCCGTAGCGATGCTCCCGGCGATGCCGGCGAGCACCTGGAACCGGGCGAACGCCAGGTCGGCGATGAGCACGAGCAGGGCCGTGCCGGCCGCGGCGTACAGCGGGAGCAGGGCGACGTGGTTCACGGCCTGGGTCATCGCAGCGCTCCGGTGAGGGCGGCCACCGGGTCGGAGGTGGCGGCGAGCACGAGCGCGGGCACGAGCCCGACCGCCAGCGCGAGCAGGACGAGCGGCGCCCAGGCGATCCACTCGGGACGGGTGATCGCCGGGAAGCCGGTCACCGCCTCGGTCGCCGGGCCGTGGGTGACCCGGCGCAGGAGCCGCATGAAGTACGCGGCGGTCAGCGCGCCGCCGATCGCCGCGACGACCGCCAGCGTCACCCACAGCGCGCCGCCGCGCTGGACGGCGGCCACGACGGCGAACGCCTCACCCCAGAAGCCGGCGAGACCGGGCAGGCCGAGCGAGGCGATCGCGGCGAAGCCGAGTAGGCCGGCCAGGCGCGGCGCGGTCTCCCGCAGGCCGCCGAGAGCGCCGAGATCCCCGGTGTGCGCGCGGTCCTTGATGGCCCCGGCCAGGAAGAACAACAGGCCGGTGATCACGCCGTGCGCGACGTTGCCGATCAGCGCGGCCTGCACGCCGGTCACGGTCAGGGTGGCGATGCCGAGCAGGACGAAGCCCATGTGACCGACGCTGGAGTACGCGATGAGCCGCTTCAGCTCGGTCTGCCGCAGGCACACCAGCGACCCGGCGATGATCGCGGCCGCGGCCAGGATACCCAGGACCGGCGCGGCCCACGCCGCACCCTCCGGCGCGACGCCCACGCCGACCCGGATCAGGCCGTACGTGCCCATCTTGAGCAGCACGCCGGCGAGGATCACGCTGCCGACTGTGGGTGCCTCCGTGTGCGCGTCGGGCAGCCACGTGTGCAGCGGCCAGAGCGGCGCCTTCACCGCGAAGGCGACGGCGAACAGGGCGAACGCCACGTACTGCGTCGTGCGCGAGAGGCCGTACCCGCCGGCGAGGGCGAGCAGGTCGCCGGTGCCCGCCGCGACGACCACGGTGAAGACGCCGAGCAGCAGCAGCACCGAGCCGAACAGCGTGTAGAGGACGAACTTGCGGGCCGCCCGCCGCCGGTCCGGTCCGCCCCAGCCGGCGATCACGGCGTACATGGGCAGCAGGACGACCTCGAAGAACACGAAGAACAACACCAGGTCGAGCGCGAGGAAGGTGCCCAGGATGCCGACCTCGAGGACCAGGAGCAGGGCGGCGAGCGTACGCCCGGAGCCTCCGGCCGGCACCTTCCACACCGTGTACCCGCAGCACAGCAGCGTCAGCAGCCCGGTCAGCACGACCAGCGGGTACGAGACGCCGTCCACGCCCAGGTGGAACTCGATGCCCAGCGACGGCACCCACGGCGCCTGCACCTCGGCCCACGGCGCCACCGGCACGGCGCCCGACGCGGAGTAATCGGTCCAGCCGAAGTCCCGCGACGAGGGGAGCGCCAGCAGGAGCGTCGCGACGAACGTGACCGCGGCGAACACAGTGGCCACGAGCCGCGCGCCCCGATCCATGCGGGCGGGCAACAGGGCGACCGCGACGGCACCGGCCGCGGGCACCACGAGCACGGCGATCAGCAGCACCTGCAGGGCGGCCGGGACGCCGGGAGGGTCCATCATGACGCGGCTCCGTAGATGGCGGCGACGACGCCGAGCAGCAGGGCGCCGGAGAAGACGGCGACGGCCGCCCGCGGCAGAGCCGCCCGGTGGGCCGCGGCCAGCGCGGTGCCGAGGCGGGTCGTCGAGGTGCCGGCGCCTTCCACGGCCGCGTCGACGACCTTCTCGTCCACGACGCGTACGGCACCGGCGAACGCGCGTACCGGCCGTACCACCAGAAGGTCTTGGATCTTGTCCAGGTGGAAGCCGGCGGCGAACAACGGCCGGGACCGGCCGAGGGCCTGCGCCGGGTCGTCGCCCGGAGCGGTGTGCCAGAGCCACCACGCGCTGCCCGCGCCGAGGGCGAGCAGGACGAGCGGCAGAACGATCGAGACGCTCAGATGCGGCGGCTCGAGCTCCAGGGCCGACCGGAAGCCGGGCAGGAACGCGGCCAGGCCCAGCAGGACGGCCGGCACGGCCAGCAGGAGCACCGGCCAGCGCATCAGACCCGGCGGGTCGTGCGGCACCCCCGGCGGACCCTCGTAGTGGGCGTCGCTGAACCCGGCATGCCACTGCTCGGTGCGCGATCGGGGGTGGCCGAAGAAGGTGCGCAGCAGCAGCCGGGTCGCGTACCAGGCGGTGACGGCGACGCCGGCGAGCGCGGCGATCCAGACCACCCAGCCGACCCAGGCGGGCGCCGGGCCCTCACCCTCGGTCGCGTGCGCTGCCGCGACCAGGACGTTCTCCTTGGACCAGAAACCCGCGAGCGGGGGTACGCCGGCCAGCGCGCCGAGCCCCGCCACGAAGCACCAGAACGTCACCGGCATGTGCTCACGCAGCCCGCCCATGCGCGACATGAGGTTGCTGCCGACGGCGTGGATGACCGCGCCCGCCGCCAGGAACAGCAGCGCCTTGAACGCGGCATGGGTGAGCAGGTGGAACAGTGCCGCGGCGGGGGAACCGACAGCGAGCGCGCCCGTCATGTAGCCGATCTGCGAGACAGTCGACCAGGCCAGCACCCGCTTGAGGTCGTCCTGGGCGGTCGCTGACAGCGCCCCGAGCAGCAGGGTGATCGCCGCCATCACGCCGAGCACGGCCAGCGCAGCGGGCGACTGGGCGAAGAGCGGGAACAGGCGGAACACCACGTACACGCCGGCGGCGACCATCGTGGCGGCGTGGATCAGCGCCGAGATCGGCGTCGGGCCGGCCATCGCATCGGGCAACCACGTGTGCAGCGGGAACTGCGCGCTCTTGCCCGCGACGCCGGCCAGGATGAACAGCACCGCGACCGTCGGGACACCGCCGCGGTCGAGGATCTCGGAGATCTGGAAGGTGCCCGACCACACGCCGAGCCACGCGATGCCGAGCAGGAAGCCCACGTCGCCGACGCGTGTCACGAGAAACGCCTTCACCGCCGCCGCGGGCGCCTCCGGCAGGCGCCGATCGTGGCCGATCAACAGGTACGAGCAGACGCCCATGACCTCCCAGCCGAGCAGCAGAAGTATCAGGTCGTTCGCCGAGACGACCAGCAGCATGGCGCCCGTGAAGAGGCTGATCTGCGCGGCATACGGCGCGTACCGGCGGTCGTCGTGCAGGTACGCGACCGAGTAGACCTGCACGCACAGCGCGACCACGGCGACGGCCAGGGCCACGTACAGGGCGGCCGGGCCGAGCGAGAAGCCGAGCGTGACCGGCAACTCCCCGAAGGTCACCCAGCGGTGCGTCACCTCGACCGGCTCGTCCACCACGATCAGCAGCACGATCGTCACGAGCAGCGCGATCGCGGCGCCCGCGATACCGAGGGCTTGGCCGTTCCTCTTGTCGCCGCGCTTGAGGACGAGACCGATCAAACCCAGGAGCAGGGGTACGCCGGGCAGCAGCGGCGTCAGGACGTCGGCGGTCATCCGGCCTCCGGCTCGTGGTGCAGCGCGACCTCGTCCACGTGCACGGCGGAGCGCATCCGGTAGTACTGCAGGACGATCGCGAGGCCCACACCCACCTCGGCGGCGGCCAGCACGATCACAAACAGGGCGAACGCGCCGCCGCGGTGCCCACCCGGAGCGGGCAGCGTGACGTCGGCGGTCACCAGCAGCAGGTTCACCGCGTTGAGCATGAGCTCGACGGCCATGAGTACCAGGATCGCGTTGCGCCGGCGCAGGACGCCGTAGACGCCCAGCCCGAACAGCAGGGCGGCCGTGACGTACGGGATGACCGCGTGCATCAGGCCTCCACCTCTGCCGCGTTCCGTTCCGGCTTTTCCGGCGTGCCTTCTGCCTTTGGCGCTCCGATGTCGGGGCGGGACAGGACGATGGCGCCGACCAGGGCGGAGAGCAGCAGGATCGACAGCACCTCGAACGGCAGCACCCACGAGCCGAACAGCTCGGCGCCCATGCGGTCGGTCGTACCCGGGACCGGCAGGGCGTGGACCGTCCAGCGGAAGGCGTCCACGAGCAGGGCGGTGAGCCCCACCCCCACGCCGCCGCCGACGACGAGCGCGGGCCAGGCCGGCCGATCCAGATCCGGGGAGGGGCCGATCGGCGCGTGGGTGAGCATGACCGCGAACAGCAGAAGGACGACGACGGCGCCGACGTACACCAGGACCTGCACCCAGGCGACCAGCTCCGCGCCGAGGACGAGGTACAGGCCGGCCATCGCGCCGAGGCTGACCACCAGGTAGAGGCCGGCACGCACGATCTGGGTGCTGGTGACGACGAGGGCGCCCGAGCCCACGGCGATGGCGCCGAGCGCCACGAGCAGCGCGTCGGCGACGGTCACTGCTTCTCCCCCGGCGTCGTCTCTCCCGAGGTCTTCTCGCCCGGCGTCCCGGTCGGCTTTCCTCCCGGCGTCTCTGTCGGGCCGGCTTTCGGGGCGGCGCCGGGGCGGGCCGCTGCCGGGCGGGCAGTCTTGGCGGGGGTGGCCGCGCCCGGGCCGGCGGCCTTGCGGGCGGCCGTGGCCTCCTCCTTCGACGGCTCGCCGAGCACGTCGTGGGCAGGCGGCGGCGGCACGGTCGGCATCCACTCGCCGAGGCGCTGCTTGTCGTGCAGCAGGTCGAGCACGTCCAGCTCCGAGTACTCGAACTCGGGCGACCAGTGCAGCGCGTCGAACGGGCACACCTCGATGCAGATCCCGCAGTACATGCACAACGAGAAGTCGATGTCGAACCGGTCGAGCACGTTGCGCTGACGGGCCCGCGCCGCGCCGGGGACGACGACCTCCTCCTTGTGGGAGTCGATGTAGATGCACCAGTCCGGGCACTCCCGGGCGCACAGCATGCAGACCGTGCAGTTCTCCTCGAGCAGCGCGATGACCCCGCGCGAGCGCGGCGGCAGCTCGGGCTCGACGTCGGGATACTGCTGGGTGCCGGAGCGCCTGGTCATCGTCTTGAGCGTGACGGCGAGCCCGTTGACCAGGCCCTTGCCGGGCGCGGACCGCTCCCCGTGCTCACTCATAACCGCATATCCTGCCCGGTCGCCGGACCGGAGGCGAGCACACCCCCACCAGATCTTCCAGTACGGTGATGAGAGGGGTGAGAGACCCCGTTCCTGGAGGCCCGTGATGACCGCTGCGCTGAGCGACCACCCGCCGTCCGACGGCTGGACCACGGACGATCTTGACGCCCTGCCCGATGACGGCTTCCGCCGCGAGTTGCTCGATGGAGTGCTCCTCGCGTCCCCCTCCCCCACGGACATCCACCAGGTGATCGCCGCCCGTCTCGTAGTCGCATTGGAGGACGGCTGTCCGGAGGATCTTCATGTGACGCAGGCTGTGGAGATTCGGATCAACCCGCGACGGTCGTTCATTCCCCACGTCCTGGTGACGACGGACGAGGCCGCGAGCCGGGGCGGGCGCTTCTACACGCCCGAGGAGGTCGTGCTGGCGGTGGAGATTGTTTCGCCGACCTCGCAGAGCATGGACCGCGTGATGAAGCCGGCCCTGTACGCGAAGGCCGGCATCCCGCACTACTGGCTGGTCGAGACGCAGGGCGGCCTGGAGGTGCAGACGTACCGCCTCGACCCGGAGGATGAGGTTTACCACCCGTCCCGAACCTTCAGCGAGACCATCGAGATCGATGAGCCGTGGCGGATCGAGATTCCCGTGGCGCGGCTGCGTCCGCGTCACCTCTGATCGCCGCGCCCGGATTACCCGGACAATCTCTGTTCAGCGGTTTCACAGTTTTCTTCGCGAATAAAGATGATCGTCAGTTTGCGACCCGTGTGTCCGGTTAAAGGGCTGCTCGACAGGCAGCAACCGACCACATTGGAGGAACGCTGATGACCGTCACCACCCGTACCCGGGCCGGTCTGACCGCCGCGCTCGCCGCCGCCGGAGCCACCGCCCTGCTGGGCGCCACCGTTCAGCCCGCTGCGGCCGCGCCCACCGCGCAGCAGGCGACGCCGTGCGTGCAGAAGATCGCCGTCGTGAACAACGGCGGGTTCGTCATGAACTTCCAGATCACCACCCGGGACGGGCAGCTGTCCGCGCCGACCGACGACTACCCGATCAACCAGTGGCGGCTCGTTGATCTGACCTCCACGGCGCTGGCCGAGGGTGTGGACGTGCGCCCGCTCGTGCACGCCACCGCCGGGGACGACGTGCTCGGCAACAACTTCGTGTCGTACTGCACGAACGGGCAGACGGCCACGTACACGGCCAGCGGCACGACCCTGAACTACACGGTCACGCTGCTGACCTGATCCATTCCGGCTCACGACGGCCGGGCGGCCCCGCCGCCCGGCCGTCGAGTCGCGGCCCCGCCGCCCGGCGGCCAGGTCGCGGCCGCGGATCGCCGCCCGGCCGTGAGGTCACGCAACCCTGCCGCCCGGCCGTGAGGTCACGCAACCCTGCCGCCCGGCCGTGAGGTCACGCAACCCTGCCGCCCGGCCGTGAGGTCGCGCGGCCTCGCCGTCCGGCGTCAGGTCGTCGCGTCGAAGGCGCTGCGGGCCGCCTCGATGTGGGTGATGTACCGGTGGGTCCAGTCGCACATGCCGCTGACCGTCTCCCGCAGCGCCCGGCCCGGCTCGGTGAGCGCGTAGTCGACGCGGGGCGGGACCGTGGGGTGGACCGTACGCTCCACCAGGCCGTAGCGCTCGAGCATGCGTAGGTTCTGGGTGAGCATCTTGTGGCTGATGCCCTCGATCTCGGCACGGACCTCGGTGAAGCGCAACGTGCGGTCGCCGAGGCTTTCGATGATCAACAGGGCCCACTTGTTGGCGACGTCGGAGAAGATCTCCCGCGCCAGCGAGTCGGCGCGGGTCAGATCCGCCTCGTCGAGATGGCCGCCGGCCTGCTTGGTTCCCATCGGGTTCCCCAGTCACGGAAAAGTGCGCTCTACCCTGCCGCGTAACACTCTCCTACGGTTCCTGGGTAACCACAAGTGACCGCAGGAGGCAGGCACATGGCCATCACACTGGTGAACCCCGACGGATTGCCGACGATCGACGTGTACCGGCAGGTGTCCGTCGCGACCGGGTCGAGGCTGGTGTTCGTCGCCGGCCAGGTCGCCTGGGACGCCGACGGGAAGACGGTCGGCGAGGGCGACCTGGCCGCGCAGGTCGAGCAGTGCTACCTCAACGTGGGCACCGCGCTGGCCGAGGTCGGCGGTTCGTTCCGCGACGTGGCGAAGCTCAACGTCCACGTGGCCGGATGGACGCCCGATCAGATGCCCGCGCTCCTGGACGGCATCGCCCGGGCGGTGGCGCGGCTCGGCATGCCCGTGGCGCCGCCGGCCACGCTGCTCGGCGTCGCGGCTCTCGACGTACCCGAGCATCTTGTCGAGGTTGAAGCCACCGCGGTCCTCGACTGAGCGCGCGGCTCAGAGCGCGACCTTCACCGCCGCGGTGAGCACGAGCTGGCCCAGCGAGACCGGCACCAGCACCAGCCAGCAGAGGCGCTGGAGCTGGTCCTCGCGCAGCCGTGGGTAGCTCACCCGCAGCCAGATGATCACGAACGAGACGGCGAAGACCTTGACGAGCGTCCACAGCCAGCCGAGGTGGTCGGCGGCGGGCCCGTGCCAGCCGCCGAGGAAGAGGACGGTGGTCAGCGCGGCGATCACGACGATGCCGACGTACTCGGCGAGCAGGAAGAACGCGAACCGCAGGCCGGTGTACTCGGTCATGTAGCCGAACACCAGCTCCGAGTCGGCGATCGGCATGTCGAACGGCGGCCGGCGGATCTCTGCCAGCCCGGAGATGAAGAAGACCAGGGCGGCCGGCGCCTGCCACAACAGCCACCACGGCGACCACGCCTCGACGATGCCCGGCAGGCTCAAGGTGCCCGCGGCCATGGCGACGCTCGCCGCGGACAACACCAGCGGCAGCTCGTAGCCGAGCAGCTGCGCCGCGCCGCGCAGGCCGCCGAGCAGGCTGTACTTGTTCGCCGACGCCCACGCCGACATCAGCACGGCCACGACCCCGACGCCGAGCACGGCGAGGACGAAGAACAACCCCACGTCGAGGGTCTGAGCGACCAGACCGCCGGGCCCGAGCGGCACGGCCAGCAGCACCAACAGGTACGGGAACAGCGCGACGAGCGGGGCCAGCTGGAACACCCGGCGGTCGGCGTCCCGCGGGGTGATGTCCTCCTTCTGCACGAACTTGACGCCGTCCGCGACGAGTTGCGCCCAGCCGTGGAAGGCGCCGGCGTACATGGGACCGAGGCGGCCCTGCATGTGCGCCATGACCTTGTGCTCCGCCTGCCCCACGACCAGCGGCAGGACGAGGAAGGCGGCGACGACCGCGACGACCCGGACGAGCAGGTCGAGCCAGAGCGGCATCAGCGCTTCCCCTCATCGGTGTCGGTGTCGGCGTTCTCGGCGGCCGCGGCGTCGGCGGCGTCGGCCGCCTCCGCGGCGTTCTCGGCTCCCGCGGCGTGGGCCGGGGTGGAGGGCGGCCCGGGCGGCGGGGTGACCGGCTCCGGGGCAGGAGGCGGGGTGACCGGATCCGGGGTACCGGGCGGGGTGACCGGTCCCGACGCGGGCGGAGTGGTCTCCGCCTTGGGGTCGCCGGGGGCGCCGGGGGTCGCGCGGTCGGGGATGTCGCGAACCGGGCGGTCGCCCGGCGCGGGGCGCGCGGCGGGGCCGGCGGGGCCGGCGGCCGAGCGTTCGCCCGGCGGAGCTGCGGGCCGGGCCGGGCGCTCACCCGTCGGGCGGGCCGGGCGGTCACCCGCCGGGCGTGCGGGGCGGTCACCCGCCGGGCGGTCACCTGCCGGGCGGGCCGGGCGGTCTCCCGAGGCGCGGCGGGGCGGGGTCTCCGGGGGTGGGACCTTCCCCTTGAGCGGGCCCCAGTCGTTCGGGTCCGGGACGCCCGGCGGCCGCATGGGGGCGCGCTTGGCCACGCCGGCCTCGGACTCGCCCGGCTCCTTCGCGCCGGGCCAGGCCTTCGCGACGCGGGACGCCAGGACGAACTCCTTGCGCAGCGGGTGGCCCTCGAACTCCGGGGGCAGCAGCAGCGGGCGCAGGTTCGGGTGGCGGTCGAAGCCGATGCCGAACATCTCGTGGGTCTCGCGCTCGTGCCAGGCGGCGCCCGCGTAGAGGTCGACGACGGACTCGACGATCGGGTCCGTGCGGGGCACGCGGGTGCGGACCAGCAGACCGTGCCGGCGCCGGGTGGACCACACGTGCGCCACGATGGTGAAGCCCTCGTCCAGCTCGTCGACCGCGGACAGCCAGTCGAAGAAGTCGCAGCCCAGCGCGCCGGGGTCGCGGGCGGCGCGGAGGGCCGTCCACCACAGCGCCGGCGGCACGTCGATGACCGCGCGTTCGTGGCCGGTGCCGCCGCCGGACACGCTCGTGGTCAGCGCCGAAGGGTCCACGGGGGCGTCGGTGTCGGCGGCCGTCAGCAGCGCGACCATCCGCTCGCCGACCTCTTCGGGCGTCATGCCGCCCATCCTATGATCCGGCCCGGCCGGTCCCGGTCCCGCGGCCGCGAGCCTGTGGACAACCCTCCGGTCCCCTGGCCGCGGGCACCCCACCGGTGGGGAGAAGCGAAAGGCATGCCGGCCGGAGCGAACCGTCAGGCGAGGCCGGGGAGGCGGCCGTTGCGGAAGAGGTCGACGAAGTCCTGGTGGTCCTCGCGGGCCTGGTCGCCGTACCGGTGGGCGAACTCCACCAGCAGGGCGACGAAGCCCTTCTCGTCCTTGTCGACCGCCGCCACGATGGCCTCCTCCGTGGAGAAGTCGACCAGGTCGTGGCTGGACTCGTCGTCGGCGACCGAATGCATGCGGGCCACCGCGCGGCCCAGGTCGGCCAGGACGCCGGTCAGTTCCTCCGGTTCGTTGACGTCGGACCAGTCGAGGTCGTTCGCGTACGGGGAGACCTCCGCGACCAGCTGCCCGACGCCGTTGAGCTCGGTGTAGCCCAGCCACGGGTCGGCGTGCGCCTGCAGGGCGCGCTGGGATTCGGCCGTACGGTGGCCCTGGTGCTGGAAGTAGCCGCGGACCCGTTCGTCGTCGATCCAGCGGGCGACCGCCGGGACCTGGGCCTGCTTCATGTAGATGATGACGTCGTTCTCGAGGGCCTCGGTGTGCCCCTCGAGCAGCAGGTTGTACGAGGGCAGCCCCGCCGAGCCGATGCCGACGCCCTTGCGCAGCTTGATGTCCTTGATGTTCGTGGACACGCCCGTGCCCTGGGACGGCAGCGTACGCAGGTAGTCGCGGAAGGCCGCCGTCACCGTGGCCGCGGTGGCCTCATCGACCTCGTACACCCCGTCGCCGAGCGAGAAGCGGCGCTCGTACTCGTCGATCGTGGTCTGTGCGGCGAGCAGGTCCACCCGGGTGTTGAGCCGGGCCTCCTGCAGCACCCGGCGCAGGACGCCGTCGGCGTTCTTCAGGGTGATCGAGCCGATGGCGTCGTCGCCGCCGTGGGCGATGGCCCGCAGTTCCGTGAGGTACGCGTCGGCGAACGCGGTCACCAGCGAAGTGATCACGTCGTCGGAGAGCGCCTTGCTGTAGCCGATGAGGGCGACGCTGGCCGCGAAGCGTTTGAGGTCCCAGATGAACGGGCCGACGTACGCCTCGTCGAAGTCGTTGACGTTGAACACGAGCTGGCCGGAACTGTTCATGTACGTGCCGAAGTTCTCGGCGTGCAGGTCGCCGTGGATCCAGACCCGGCTGGTCCGTTCGTCGAGGAACCGGTCGTCGCGGAACGGACCGGTCATGTCGGCGTAGAACAGCGACGCGCTGCCGCGGTAGAAGGCGAACGGGGACGCCGCCATCTTCCGGAACTTGCGCCGGAACGCCGCCGGATCGATCGCCATCAGTTCGCCGAATTCCCTGGTCAGCACGTCGATGATGACGTCGGCCCGCGGTTGGTCACTCATGATCGGAAGAGTAGACCGCCACGGCTATAGCTGTATGTCACAGATACGACGAAGCGGCGGGCGAGCCGTGACCTTTTCGTGATCTTCCCGCGCAATCGGGTGCCGGCGCGGGGCGTGTGTGAGTCACATCCGGGGAAGGAGCCCATGCGCGACGCGGAGGACTTCGACACCTTCTACGCGACGTCCGCCCGTCGCGTGCTCGCCCATGTCTCGATGATGGTGGGCGGGCAGGCCGAGGCGGAGGACGCCGTGGCGGAGGCGTACCTGCGGGCGTGGAACCGGTGGCAGCGGATCAGCCGGTACGACGACCCGGAGGCCTGGGTACGCCGCGTCGCGTACCGGCAGGCGGTGAGCACCTGGCGCAAGGCCGTCAACCGCTTGCAGGCGCACCGCCGGGACGCCGTGGACCAGCACGTCGAGGCGCTGAACCCGGACCACGTGGCGGTCGTCGAGGCACTGCGCAGGATCCCCGCCGGCCAGCGCCGCGTGATCGTCCTGCACCACCTCGCCGGGCTGAGCGTGGCCGAGATCCACCGCGAGACCGGCCTGCCGGCGGGGACGATCACCACCTGGCTGGCCCGGGGGCGCCGCGCCCTGGCGGACCATCTGACCGAGGACACTGCGATGGGTCGGGAGGGACGCGATGTCTGACGACCGCATCGAGGAGGGGCTGCAGGCGTACGCCGACCACGTGCAGCGCACCGCCGTCGTGGCTTCCGCCCGGGACATCCGCGAGCGGGCGGCCCGGCGGCGGACACGCCGGGCGGCCGCGGCGGCCTTCGTCGCCGTGCTGCTCGCGGGGTTCGGGGTCGGTCTCACACTCGGCCGGGGCGGTGGCGAGACGCCCGCAGTGCCGCCGGTGAGCGTGTCGCCACGGGTCCTGCCGTCCAGCACGGTCAGCTCCGACGTGACGCAGCTGGAGGAGATCGGGATCGACCTGAACGTCGCCGTGCTGATCGACGTCCCGGACGACGGCGTCGACCGCTTCCTGGAAGTGGGCCGGGACGGCGTCGTGGACTTCACGGGTACGGCGAAAGCCGACTCCACGAAGATGGCGCTGCGCCCGGCTCCCACGGCCGGGAGGAACGAGGTGTGGATCGCTCCGCCGGTCTGGAACGAGTGCGTCACGGCCACGTCCCGGGCAACCCTGAGGCTGGAGCCGTGCCGGTTGGGCGACGAGTCGCAGACGTGGCGTGTCGTGCCGGCCGGGGACTCCGGGCAGTTCGAACTGGAGGGCCGCTACGGCATCCTGCGGGTGGACAACGGCCTGCTCACCGCCGGCGAGACCGGGCGTACGGGCCTGCAGACGATCCCGTTCGAGCGGTGAGTCCCGATCAGGTGGCGGGCCGGCGCACCATCGGCGCCGTCAGCGACGCGGCGTCGCGGACTGCCGCGGGCTCCGGCGGCCCCGGGACGAGCTCGCCGGCGCTCAGCGGGTCACGGCGCGAGACACCGCCCGGGCCCGACTCCTCGGCGGCGATCTTCTCCTGCAGGCGCAGGATGCCGTGCAACAGCGCCTCCGGCCGCGGCGGGCAGCCCGGCACGTACACGTCGACGGGGATGAGCTGGTCGACACCCTTGGTCACCGAGTACGAGTCCCAGTACGGCCCGCCGCAGTTGGAGCAGGAACCGAACGAGATGACGTACTTCGGCTCGGGCATCTGGTCGTAGAGGCGCTTGATTGCCGGGGCCATCTTGTCGGTGACCGTGCCCGACACGACCATGAGGTCGGCCTGGCGGGGGCTGTGCGCGAACGGGATCACGCCGAGCCGCATGAAGTCGTGCCGGCCCATGCTGGTGGCGATGAACTCGATGGCACAGCACGCGAGCCCGAAGTTGAAGACCCACAGCGAGTAGCGGCGCCCCCAGTTCAGCACGAACTTGATGGGTTCCCCGAGCACTCCTGGCAGACCGGCCACGGTGCCAACCTACCCTTCACCAGGAGGGTCGTTGGAGCAGGCTCAGGAAGCCGGCGAGCAGCGCCTCGCGCAGGGCCGGCGGCGCGGCGTCGAGCAGCGTGTTCACCGCCGCCATCGGGCCGCCGGCGCCCTCGCCGAGGCCCAGTCCGCCGGCGAGCCCCTCGATGAGCTCCGGCGTGACGGCCTCCGGGGTCAGCGCACCCGCTGCCTGCATCAGCTCGGCGGGCAGCTGCACCGGGCCGCGGGCGCGGGTCGCCGCCACCGCCTCGGCGAGGCCGGGCGCGAACTGGTCGGCGGTCGCGCCCACCGCGGCGGTCACGGTCAGGTGGATGGTCGGCGGGAGGTTCGCGTACGCCATCTGCGGCTGGGTGTGCCAGCCCCGCGCGGCGAGCTCGTCGGCGAGCACGAACAAGTCGACGCCGTCCGTGGTGGTCAGGCAGACGACGGTCGTCTCCGGCGGGGCGAAGAGGCATACGCCGTCGGTGGCCTCGACCGCGCCGGCGAGCACCGCGACCGCGTCCCGCGTCGTGGTGGCCAGCTTCAGGTAGCCGTCGTCGCCGAGATGCCGCAGGGTGGCCAGGGCCGCCGCGATCGGGCCCCCGGACCGGGTGGAGGAGATCACCGGGTTGACCATCGTGTAGCCGGGCCAGTCCGCGTACGCGAAGAACTGCGGCAGCCGCAGACCCGCGTCGCGATGCAGCAGGACCGAGACGCCCTTGGGCGCGTACGCGTATTTGTGCAGGTCGACCGAGACGCTCGTGACACCCGGCACGTCGAAGCCGAAGGCCGGCAGATCCGCGCCCAGCCGCCGGAGATAGGGCAGCACCCACCCGCCGAAGCAGGCGTCCACATGGAAGCGGGCGCCGCGTTCGGCAGCGAGCGCGGCCAGCTGCGGGATCGGGTCGACGACGCCGTGCGCGTAGGAGGGCGCCGACCCCACGACGAGGACGGTGTCCGGACCGATGCGCTCGGCGGTCGCCGCGACGTCGGCGCGCAGGCCGGCGCCGACGGGCACGACGTCGAGGGCGACGCGCAGATAGTGGGCCGCCTTGGCGAACGCGGCGTGCGCGGTGGACGGCACGACGATCCGCGGCCGATCGGTGGCCGCCGCGTCGCGGGCCGCCTTCACGGCGAGGATCAGGGATTCGGTGCCGCCGCCGGTCACGCTGCCGACCACGTCCGGCGCGGCCGTGCCCGGGCCGCCCCCGAGCAGCCGGCCGGCCGCGGCGACCAGCGCGTTCTCCATCGCGAGCAGCGACGGGAAGGCGGTCGGGTCCAGGCCGTTGACGTGGGCGGAGATCGCGTACGCCGCCCGCGCCAGCTCGTCCAGGCCCGCGACGGCCGGGTCGTAGACGTACGCGAACAGCCGGCCGCCGTGCGTGGGCAGATCCGCCTCCCGCAGCTTGCCGAGCTCGGCGAGGACCTGCTCGGCCGGCACGCCGCGGGGCGGCAACGCTTCGATCATCGCCTCAAGCTAGTCCTCGTACCGGCGCAGGAGCAGGACTGCCGCTCCGACGAGGATCGCGGGCACGACCGTGAAGCCGAGCAGGATGCCCAGCCGCGCGGTGTCGTCCTGGGCCGCTGCCGCTCCTGTGGATGACGGCACGTAGCCGAAAAGCTGCAGGACCAGGGCGAACACGCCGGGTCCGAGGGCGAGTCCGAGGGTCTCCCCCGCTGTCCACAGGCCGGTGAAGACGCCCGCCTGGCGGCGGCCCGTTCTGGCAGTCTCGTCGGCGATGCGGTCGGGCAGCATCGCGAGCGCGAAGACCTGCTGGCCGGCGTAACCGCAGCCGATCAGCGCGACGATGAGGTAGGTGAGCGTGACGGGGATGTGGCCGGCCGAGAGCAGTCCGAGGGCTCCCGCGGCGAAGAGGAGCGAGGCCAGGATCAGGGCGCGGAGCTTCCCGGCGCGCGCACCGACGCGGGTCCACAGCGGCATGACGAGCAGGGCCGGGCCGACGAACGCCGCGAAGAGGAAGGTCGCCCCGGCCTCCTGGACGATGACGTGGTCGGCGAAGTACTGCACGCCCGCGAGCATCGTGCCGATGCCGGCTGCCTGCACCACCCAGCAGGCCAGCAGGCCACGGAACGGCACATTCGATGCCGCGATCCGCAGTTGCCCGCGCCAGCTGGGTTCCGCACCCGGGGCTGTCCGGGACTCTGCTGTGCGCGTACCGAAGAAGACGCCCAGCGTGCCCACCACGATGAGGGCGCCGACGAAGGCGCCGGACCACCGGTGGCCGGTGCGGCCGCCACCGCCGAGGTCGACGACCAGCGGGGCCAGCGCGCCGGAGACCAGGATGGCCAGTGCCAGGACGGCGACGCGCCAGGTCATGAGCCGGGTGCGCTCGGCGTACCCGTCGGTGAGCTCGGCCGGCATCGCGACGTAGGGCACCTGGAAGAAGGCGTACGCGGTCGCCGCGGCGAGGAAGGCGACGGCGACGTAGGCACCGGCCGGGCCCGTGCCGCGGAAGGGCCCGGCGAACATGGCCGCGAACAGGACGGCTAGCAGCAGGCCGGCGCCGAGCAGGAACGGGCGGCGGTCGCCGGTGCGGTCGGAGATGCGGCCGGCGACCGGGTTCACGAGCACGTCCCATGCCTTGGGCAGCAGGACGAGCAGACCCGCCACGCCTGCGGCGACGCCGAGCGTGTCGGTGAGATACGGAAGGAGGAGCAAACCGGGAACAGTGCCGAAGGGGCCCGTGACCAGCGAGCCGAGCGCATACCCGGCCAGCGTCCGGCGCGGCAGCGGGGGCTGCTGCCGTACGTCGGGCGAGGGACCGGCCGCTGTCATGGACGCAGATCGTCACCACGCACGGGCTGCTGCTGCCGTACGTCGGGCGGGGGACCGGCTGTCGTCATGGACGCGGATGGTAACCACGCATGGGCCGCTGCGCCTACGCTTCGCCGAATGGAGATGTCCGCAAAGTCCCAGCGGGTCGCCGCCGGGATCGCCGCCAGCCACCCGGAGACGGCCGCCGCGGGGCTGCGGATCCTGCGCGCCGGGGGTACGGCCGCGGACGCCGCTGTGGCCGCGGTGCTCGCGACCTGCGTGGCCGAGACCATCTACACCGGACTGGGCGGCGGCGGGTTCGCCACCTACCTCGACGCCGCGTCCGGCGACGTGACGTGCTTGGACTTCTTCGTGTCCGTGCCGGGCACGGACGGCGATCGCCGGGCCGGCCCGATGGTGGCGGTGGACGTGTTCTTCGGTGGGGTGCCGCAGGTCTACTCGATCGGCGGGGCGAGCGTCGCGGTGCCCGGGGTGCCGGCGGGCTGCGGTGAGGTGCATCGGCGCTGGGGACGGCTGCCGTGGGAGTCGCTGGTGGCGCCGGCATACGAGCTGGCCGTGTCGGGGGTGCCGCTGCCTGCCGCGCACGCGCGGACCCTGGAGTCGTGCGCGCCGGCCCTGGCGTACGGGGAGGGAGCCGCGATCTACGCGCCGGGCGACCGGCTGCTCGAGGGCGGCGACCGGCTGTTCCATCCCGGGCTGGCGAGCGCGCTGGAGGCTCTCGCCGCGGAGGGGCCCGCGCTGTTCTACACCGGCGCGTACGCGTCCCTGATGGTGGACACCGTACGGGCGGCCGGCGGCTCGCTCGGGCCGCACGACCTCGCCTCGTACCGGGTGCTCGAGACGCACGTCGACCACGCGCGGCTGGGCGCGCACCGGGTGCGGGCCCGGCACGACCTCAACCGGACGGTGGACACGATCGCCGCCCTGCCGGCCTCGCTGCCGGACCTGCCCGGGCCGGCCCGCGCGGTCGCCCTGGCCGCGGCGCTGCGGGACCGCGGCCGGCAGAAGATCGGCGACACCACCAACGTCTCGGTGGTCGACGGCGAGGGCAACGCCTGCGTCATCACCACGACGATGGGCCTCGGCGCCGGCGTCTGGCTGCCCGGGCTGGGCATCAACCTCAACTCGATGCTCGGCGAGGGTGAGCTGATCACCGCCGACCTCGCCCCCGGCCGCCGGATGTCGTCCAACATGTGCCCGCTCGTGGTGATCGACCGGCAGGGGGCGCTGGCGGTGGCGGCGGGATCGGCCGGCGCCTCCCGCATCCGGACCGCGCTGATCGGCACGCTGATGGGCGTGCTGGTCGACGGGCTCGACATGGGGGCCGCGATCCAGCGGCCCCGCTTCCACGTCGTGGACGACACGGTTCATGCGGAACCGGGTTGCCCGCGCGAGGAGTTGGAGGCGCTGGCGGAGGCCGGGTGGTTGATCCACGAATGGTCGGAGATCAACCACTACTTCGGCGGGGTGACGGCCGTGGGTGCCGGCGGGGCGGCCGGCGATCCCCGGCGCGGCGGGGTGGGACTCCTCCTTTAGCGAGTGCGGCGGGGGTCGGGTTGCTGCTTCAGCGGGCGCGGGTTGCGGTCGCTGCTTCCTCCTTGAGGGCGATCTCGAGGTCCGTCGCCCTCAGGCCGAAGGTCTGCTCGGTCTCGCTGGAGTCGAGCAGGAACGGTCCGTAGAACTGGTAGTCCATCTCGGCCAGTTCGCGGGCCATCGGGATCACCAGGCCTGCCGTGCGCATGACGGCCCGTGGCAGCTTGCGGACCCGTACCGCCGGGGAGCCGGTCAGTGCGGCGTAGCGGGCCGCCAGCTCGCGGACGCTGATCGCCGGCGCGGACGGCACGTGCCACGCCCGGCCCCAGGCCCGCTCGTCGCGGGCGAGCGCGATGAGCGTACGGGCCATGTCGCCGACGTAGGTCCAGGTGTGCGGGGCGTCCGGGTCGCCGGGCATCCACGCCGTGCGGCCCTTGGCGATCGCCGGGTTCAGCACCGACGAGACCACCCCGGTGGCGCCCGCGCCGACGTAGTCCGAGCCGCGGGCTTCGAGCGTACGGATGCCGGCGGCGAGGGCGTCCTGCCACATGGCGATGCGTACGCGGCCCTTGCGTCCGGTGGCCGCGAGCGGCGTGTGCTCGGACATGCGGCCGCCCGGCTGGGGGCCGTACCCGTAGAGGTTTCCGGTGATCGCGAGGACCGCGTCGTTCTCCCGCGCGGCGGTGATCATCGCCGCCGACATCGGCGGCCACAGCTCCCGCCATTTCGTGTACGCCGGGTTCGCGCAGTTGTAGAGCACCTCGGCGTCGCGGGTGAGCTCGGTGAGCCGCCGGGCGTCGCTCGCGTCGGCTGCTACGCGCTCGATCAGCGGATGGTCGGGGCCCGAGCCGCTGCGCGTCACGATGCGGACGGTCTCGCCGGTCTGGGCGAGGAGGCGGGCGACCGTGGAGCCCACCGGGCCGGCACCGACGATGACGTGATTCGACATGGCGCTCTCCTTTGCGAGCAGTGCTCTCTGTTGGGACCACCTTCCCGCTTCCGGCCGCCGCCGTCAAGAGCAGTGCTCTCGTTGTGGCACACTGTTCACATGACTGCCGCTTCGATCCGGGCGCGCCTGCGCGCCGAGATGACCGACGAGATCAAGGCGGCCGCCCGGCGCCACCTGGCCACCGACGGCGCGAACCTCTCGCTGCGGGCCGTCGCGCGGGATCTGGGGATGGCGTCCTCCGCCGTGTACCGGTACTTCGCCAGCCGCGACGAGCTGCTCACCGCGCTGATCATCGACGCGTACGACTCGCTGGGCGCGGCCGCCGAGAACGCCTCCGGCACGGGCTCCGCCGTGGACCGGTGGTTGGCCGTCTGCCACGCCGTACGCGAATGGGCGCTGGCCAACCCGCACGAGTGGGCGCTCGTCTACGGCAGCCCCGTACCCGGGTATCAGGCGCCCACCGACACGGTCGGACCGGCGATCCGGGTCATCCTGGCCCTCGGCCGCATCGTCCAGGACGCGTCAGCGTCCGGCGAGGTGGTGCCCGGCGAGCCGATCGGCGGCCGGCTCGGCGAGGAACTCGCGGTCGTCGCCGAGCAGGCCGCTCCGGGCGCGCCGCCGCAGCTGGTCGCGCGCAGCATGGCGGGCTGGATCCACCTGTGCGGAGCGGTCAGCGCGGAGCTGTTCGGGCAGCTCAACAACACCATCGACGCGCGGCGCGACTTCTTCGACTTCCAGATGCGCGGCGCGCTGACGTGGATCGGCCTCAGGGCATCCAGCTAGCGCGGGCCATGTCGACATGGTCACCCTTCAGCGGTACGCCCTCGCTGAGCAACCGCTGCCGCGCCTCCTGCTCGTGGCCCGGTGGCAGCCGCCCCGCGCTGGTGACCACCCGGTGCCACGGCACGCCGCCGCCGTGGCGGGCCATGATCGTGCCGACCTGCCGGGCCGAGTTGCGCCCCGCGCGGTCGGCGAGCGCGTCGGCCACCGCCCCGTAGGACATGACCCGGCCCTCGGGGATGCTCTCCACGAGCCGGAGAACCTCTTCGACGTACTCCTGCGGTGTCACCGTCGCCACGATATGGGATCTCCCGGCGGCCGCGGACGTCGCGGCGAGCAGAATGGGCCTGGTGCGTGAAGAGGTGACCGGCGCCCGCCGGATCGTGGTGAAGGTGGGGTCGTCCTCGCTGACCACGGCCGCCGGCGGCATCGACGAGCAGCGCGTCGACGCCCTGGTCGACGTGCTCGGCAAGCTGGCCGCGCAGGGCCGCGAGGTGGTCCTGGTCTCCAGCGGCGCGATCGCCGCCGGCCTCGCCCCGCTCCAGCTCCGCCGCCGGCCACGCGACCTGGCCACCCAGCAGGCGGCGGCGTCGGTGGGCCAGGGCCTGCTGATCGGACGGTACGCGGCCGGCTTCGCCCGCCACGGGCTGACCGTCGGACAGGTGCTGCTCACCGTCGACGACGTGACCCGGCGGGCGCACTACCGCAACGCGTACCGGACTTTGCGCAAGCTGCTCGACCTGCGCGCCCTGCCGATCGTCAACGAGAACGACACGGTCGCGACCGAGGAGATCCGCTTCGGCGACAACGACCGGCTCGCCGCGCTCGTGGCCGCGCTCGTCCACGCCGACCTGCTCGTCCTGCTCTCCGACGTGGACGCCCTCTACACCGGCGATCCGTCCGCGCCGTCGTCGCGGCGCATCACCACCGTCCGCGACGACTCGGACCTGGCCGGCATCGCCATCGGGTCCGCCGGAAAGGCCGGTGTGGGCACGGGCGGCATGGTCACGAAGGTGGAGGCCGCGCGGATCGCCACCGGCTTCGGCATTCCGGTCGTGCTGACGGCCGCGCCCCTGGCCGGAGCCGCGCTCGAGGGCGACGAGGTCGGCACGCTCTTCCACGCCGCCGCCCAGCGGCCCACCGCCCGGCTGTTCTGGCTGGCGCACGCCACCGCCCCGCGCGGCCGCCTGCACCTCGACCCCGGCGCGGTCGCCGCCGTGGTGGCCCGGCGCAAATCGCTGCTCCCGGCCGGCATCACCGCAGTGGACGGTTCCTTCGCCGCCGGCGACCCGGTCGACCTGGTCGACGCCGGCTCCGGCGCGCCGGTGGCCCGCGGGCTGGTGAACTACGACGCGGTGGAGCTCCCGGCGCTGCTCGGCCGCTCCACCGGCGAACTGGCCGCGGCGCTCGGGCCAGGATATGAACGAGAGGTTGTCCACCGCGACGACCTGGTGCTTCTCTGACCACACACCGTTCTCTCCCCAGGAGTCATCATGAGTGTCCTGCAGCAGGCCGCCGAGGCCCGGGTCGCCGCCATCGACCTCGCCGCCGCCACCCGGGCGGAGAAGGACGCCGCGCTGTTGCTGATGGCGGAGCGGCTCGTCGAGCGGACCGAGGACATCGTCGCCGCGAACGCCGTCGACGTGCAGAACGCGCGTACCGGAGGCCAGACGGACGCGATGGTCGACCGGCTGACGCTGACCCCCGAGCGGGTCGCCGCGATGGCCGACGGGCTGCGGCAGCTGGCCGCCCTGCCCGACCCGATCGGCGACGTGGTCCGCGGCTCGACCCTCGCCAACGGCCTGGAGCTGCGGCAGGTGCGGGTGCCGTTCGGCGTGGTCGGCATCGTCTACGAGGGCCGCCCCAACGTGACCGCCGACGCGGCCGGCATCTGCCTCAAGTCCGGCAACGCGGCGCTGCTGCGCGGCTCCGGGTCGGCGATGAGCTCCAACGCGGCCATCGTGTCGGTGCTGCGCAAGGCGGTCGCCGACGCCGGCCTGCCGGCCAACGCCGTCCAGCTGCTCGACGCCACCACCCGCGACTCCGTGAAGGAGCTGATGCGCGCCCGCGGCCTCGTGGACGTGCTCATCCCGCGCGGCGGCGCGTCGCTGATCAAGACCGTGGTCGAGGAGTCGACGGTCCCGGTCATCGAGACCGGCGTCGGCAACTGCCACGTGTACGTGGACGAGTCCGCCGACCTCGAGAAGGCGCTCGGCGTGGTGATGAACTCGAAGACCCAGCGGCTGTCCACCTGCAACACCGCCGAGTCCCTGCTCGTCCACTCGGCGCTGGCCGAGTCGTTCCTGCCGCTGGTGATCGAGGAACTGATGAACGCGGGCGTGACCATCCACGGCGACCCGCGCGTGGCCTCGTTCGACGGCGTGGTCCCGGCGACCGAGGAGGACTGGGGCAAGGAATACCTCTCGGCCGACATCTCGGTCGCGGTGGTCGACTCCATCGACGACGCGCTCGACCACATCCGCCGCTACGGCACCGGCCACACCGAGGCCATCGTCAGCGAGAGCACCACGGCCGTACGCCGCTTCGCCGCCCGCGTCGACGCCGCCGCCGTGATGATCAACGCGTCGACGCGGTTCACGGACGGTGGCGAGTTCGGATTCGGGGCGGAGATCGGCATCAGCACGCAGAAGCTGCACGCACGCGGACCGATGGGGCTGCCGGAGCTGACCTCGACGAAGTACATCGTCACGGGCAACGGCCACACCCGCTGACGCCGCCGCGCCGGGGGCCGGGCGGGCAACGGCCAGGCCGGGAGCGGGCGGGCAGCAGCCGGGCCGGGTCACGCCGGCCCGGGGCCACGCCGACCCGGGGCCACGCCGGGCCCGGGGCCACGCCGGGCCCGGGCGGCTCGGCGCGGCCCAGGCGCGGGGTCGGGCCGCCCCGGCCACGCGGGTCAGCGGCAGGCGCGGATCGCGGTCAGGGTGGTGTTGACGTCGAAGATGGGGCCCTCGTCACTGTCCCAGCCGCCGTCCGTGCGCTGCGTCTCCGCCAGCCGTTTGCGGGCGGTCTGCAGCAGCCAGTCGTCGCCGAGGTTGACCCGGCGCAGGGCCGCCGCCATGTTCGCCACGTCCGCCGGGGTCATGTCGCCCATGCGGTCGCCGAGGACGAGCTGGACGCGGGCCGACTCGTAGAAGAACTGCTGTTCGTGGAGGAGCCCGGCCGCGTGCCAGCCGGTCGCGAGGAAGGACGGCCAGCTGCCGTCCGGGCGAAGCTGGGCGACCACGTAGCGGGCCGCCGCGGCGAGGGTGGTCGCGTACCGGGGTGGGGCGTCATGGCGGGGGTGGGCTTCGAACTCGGCGACCGTCATCCAGAAGCCGGCGACCGCGGTCAGGTAGAGGGTGGCTTCGGGGTCGCCCGGCATCGCCCAGGGCGGCGCCTCCGGGGCGAGGGATTCGTCTTCCTGCCAGGTGCCGTCGCTGCGCTGGACGCCGGCGAGCCAGGCGAGGGCGCGGTCGACCTGCGGGCCGCGGAGGCCGCCGAGGTCGTCGAGCTCGGAGAGGCGGAAACAGGTGGCGTCGACGGACGGTACGGGGCTGTCCCCGCTCGCCGGCCAGCCACCTTCGGGGGTCTGGCCGCTCTCGATGCGGTCGAGGACGCCGGGCGGTGGTTCGCTGCCGGTCCTCAGGTAGGACAGCCGCGCGCGTTCCACCGGGTCACCGTGCGCTATGACGTACCCGATCGCGGCATCCATGTCGACCACGACGGTGACGCTACAACCCGGCCCGCGTTTTCGCCGTGTCGTTTCGGTAGTTGTCTATAAGGTCGCTTCCGTCCCCCACGATCAGCGGACATTGACAGCGGGTGATGCGTACGTCATCACTTACAGCGAACGGCCGCTCACCCACAGCGGGGTGAGCGGCCGTTCCTGTCGACCTCAGTACGACGGCAGCGACGGATCCACCGTGTTCACCCAGGAGACGATGCCGCCCTGGACGTGCACGGCATCCTTGAAGCCGGCCGACTTGAGCGCCGCGAGCGCCTCCGCCGAGCGCACGCCCGACTTGCAGTGCAGCACGATCTGGCGGTCCTGCGGGAAGCGGGACAGCGCCTCCCCGGAGAGGATCTCGCCCTTGGGGATCAGCGTGGCGCCCGGGATCCGGTTGATCTCCCACTCGGCGGGCTCGCGGACGTCGACCAGGAACAGGTCCTTGCCGGCGTCCTGCCAGTCCTTGAGCTCGCGCGCGGTGATCGTCGCGCCGAGGGTGGCCTCCTGCGCCTCGGTCGAGACGGCGCCGCAGAAGTCCTCGTAGTCCTCGAGCAGCTCGGTGACCGTCGGGTTCTCACCGCAGAGCGCGCAGTTCGGGTCCTTGCGGACCTTGATCTTGCGGTATTCCATCTCGAGGGCGTCGTAGACCATCAGCCGGCCGACCAGCGGCTCACCGATGCCGGTGATGAGCTTGATCGCCTCGTTGACCTGGATGGAGCCGATCGACGCGCAGAGCACGCCGAGCACGCCGCCCTCGGCGCAGGACGGGACCATGCCGGGCGGCGGGGGCTCCGGGTAGAGGCAGCGGTAGCAGGGGCCGTGCTCCTCCCAGAACACCGACGCCTGACCGTCGAAGCGGTAGATCGAGCCCCAGACGTACGGCTTGCCGAGCAGCACCGCGGCGTCGTTGACCATGTAGCGGGTCGCGAAGTTGTCGGTGCCGTCGACGATGAGGTCGTACTGACTGAAGATCTCTTTGACGTTGTCGCGGTCCAGCGCGGTGTTGTGGATGACCACGTTCACCAGCGGGTTGATCTCGCGGATGCTCGCCGCCGCGGACTCGGCCTTGGGCCGCCCCACGTCGGAGACGCCGTGGATGACCTGCCGCTGCAGGTTGGACTCGTCGACGGTGTCGAAGTCCACGATGCCGAGCGTGCCGACGCCGGCCGCGGCCAGGTAGAGCAGCGCCGGCGAACCCAGGCCGCCCGCGCCCACGACGAGCACCTTGGCGTTCTTGAGCCGCTTCTGGCCGTCCATCCCGACGTCCGGGATGATCAGATGACGCGAGTAGCGCCGGATCTCATCGACGGACAGCTCGGCGGCCGGCTCGACGAGCGGGGGCAGTGACACGGTGAACTCCCCGGGTTGACGGAAGGTGCGGCCACCATTGTTGCTCGTGAATCGCCGTCATGGGCATGACGTGGACCACCGGCCCGGCATGCGGGAAACGGGAATCAAATCTCACCCGCCGGGGTTGCCGCCGCGGGCCGTCTCGGCCGCCACGAAGACCGCGACGGCGAGCGTGAACAGGATCAGCGCCGTGATCCACCGGCGCCGCAGGTACGGACGCATCTTCTCCATGACACGGTCAGGCTGCCAGAACGTACCCGCCGACACGGGACATTTGCCCTGATTTCATCTGAGCGCCGGGCCCTGGAAGAGGCGGTTGTCGCGGCGGGGCCACGCGTACGGCACACAGCCGCGCAGCGTCAGCGTCTGCTGCACCATCACCGGCGCCGGACCCCCGCGCTTCGGGCAGCCCTGGTGGCCGTGCCCCAGCTCGTGGCCGACCTCGTGGTTGACGACGTACCGGCGGTAGATCGGCAGGGGCACCTTCGCGGCCACGTAAGGCGGCGCCGACAGCCGCCAGCGGTCCAGGTTGACGATCGCACGCCCGGTCGTCCGGCAGGACGTGTACGGCCGCCCGCCCACCGTGATGTTGACGCCCCCGTCGGCGCACATCCGCCCCGCGGTCTCCCGGGTCGCCAGGAACACGGTGAAGTCGACCTTCTCCCCCGCCGGTACGCGTTGCAGCCGGAACCGTCCGTCGCCGATCCAGCTGCGCCGGTCACCGAGAGTGGCCTCGACCTGGGTCGCGAAGGCCGCCAGGTCCTCGCCGCTGCCATGTTCCACCGCCACACGGAAACGGCGTACGCCGCCAGCCGTACCCAGAATCCTGCCGCGGCCCGGCGCGTACGCGAATGTGCCCGACCCTCGCGCAGGCACCGCGCCCGGCAGCGAGAGCAACGTCTGCGGGACGGACCGCGCGGGAGCGGGCTGGACCGCCGCCGGCGGCGCGGCGGAGGCCGCGAGGGCGGGAGCGGGCACGACGGCGGATGCGACGGGCATCGGGACCGGCGGGCCGGAGGCCCAGACGGTGGGCAGCAGCAGACCACCGGCCACCAGCAGCGCCGCCACCATGACGGCGGCGAACCAGATGCGGCGCCGCCGGACGGGCAGGGGCGTACGGGTGTCGATCATTTGCCGCCAGCGTGCCACATCACGGGTGCGCAGGCAGCCGGAGTCGTCACCCCACCGGGGAAGCGACGTCCTCGAGCAGGCCGATGATCGCCCGGGCGGCCAGCCGGGGCACCTCCATCTGCGCGACGTGACCCACGCCGGGCAGGACGAGCAGCCGGCTGTCCGGGATCGCCTTCGCCACCTGCGCCGGCACCCGCGGGTCCACCAGGCCGTCCTTCAGGCCGCCGATGACCAGCGTCGGCGCGGCGATGCGGGCGGCGAGCCGCCACTGCGAGTTCACCCCCGGCAGGTACGCCCGCAGGAAGCTCGACACCAGCCCGCGCAGCGTCCCCGTGTACGCCTTCGAGTAGTGCGCGACCGTGTACCGGAGTTTGATCTCCTCGATCGCCTCGGCCCGGCGCTGGGCGCTGACCTTGGTGGTGTCGCCGAAGCACGCCAGCAGCACCTGCTCGGCCATCTCCTCGGCGGTCATCCGGGCCATGCCCCACGCGATGATCCGGTCGGCGCGGGGCAGGGCGAGCACCGGCAGCACCGGGCCCTGGGCCGTACGCCGGGGGTCGAGGAACGGCATCGCCGGGCTGATCAGGCTCAGGGTGCGGACGAGGTCGGGGCGCAGGGCCGCCACCCGTACGCAGATGGACCCGCCGAGCGAGTTGCCGACCAGGTGGACCGCACCGCGCCCGGAGTGCTCCAGATAGCCGATGAGCCGCTCGGCGAACGCGGCGATCGAGTAACGCCGGCTCGGGTCGCTGTAGCCGAACCCGGGCAGGTCCACGGCCTGGCCGTCGAACCGGTCGGTGAGCAGCCCGGCCAGGTCGGTGAAGTTCTGCGACGAGCCGCCGAGGCCGTGCACGTACACCGCGGGCTCGGCGCCGGGCGTGGTGGCCGGGGTGTCACGGACGTGCAGCATCGCGCCGTCGATCATCACTTTGCGGGCCGGCCACGGCGGTGGCAGGCTCCCGTCCGGCGGCAGGACCTCGTCCGCCGCGAGTTTCGCGCCCTTCATCAGGACAAGAGTGCCTCGAGCCGCCGGTTGACGGCCGCCAGAGTGGCGCGGACCATCGCGTGCCGGTCGTCACCCGTGACGACGGCCGAGCCGGCGAGCTGCTCCACCCAGCCGTCGGTGGCCAGCAGGACGACCACCACGGCCACCTGGATCGAGCCGAACGGCACGGCCGCCGCGTGCTCCACGAAGCACTTCGCCGGGCCGTCCGCGTGGTCTGAGTGGGTCAGCAGGTCGTCCACGGCCGTGGCGGTCGCCATCGCACAGAGGCGCAGCAGGTAGCCGTCCACTGCCGGGCCGGTGGCCTCCCCCACCGCGGCCTGACCCCCGACGATCAGCTGCACGCGCACGGTCGCCTCGCTGCCGAACGTGTTGACCTGCACGTTGTCGATCATCACGCGGGGCCCGGGGCGCTCCCCCGGCTCGAGCAGCGGTCGCGGCGGCGCCGGGTCGATGCCGGTGGGCATCCGCGGCGTCGCGGCGGGTGCCGGCATCGCGGAAGGGCTCGGCATCGCGGCGGGACTCTGCGGCACGGCCCGCCCGGCCGGGTTGGGCTGCGACGGCACGAACGGCGCCGGTGCGACCGGCGGCGCCGAGGCCTGCGCGGCCGAGGAGGTGCGGGTCGGCAGACCCCGGGTGGTGGCCTGCGCGGGCGGCGCGGACCGGGGTGTGGGAGCCGGGGGAGCCTCCTCCGGCGTCCGCGCGGGCGCGAGCGGAGAAGCGCCCTGCATGGCGGCGTCCAGGCCCATGCGGTCCTGCAGGAGACGGGCCACCTGGCGGCTCACCTCGGCCGGGTCGGCGCCCTCGGCGAGGTCCAGCCGCAGGCTGTGGGCGCCGGCCGGGGTGGTCCGCAGCGCGGCGTCCCGGACGCCGTCGACCTCGCGGACCGCCTCCAGGATCGCGTTGACGTCGAAGCCGTCCTGCCGCTCCTGCGGGGAGAGCGCGTCGTCGCGGCGCAGGTGCGTCGCGATCCGCGCCAGCGCGGGGGTCTCGGCCGAGGGCTCCACGGACGGCGGCTCCGGGACGGTGGGCACGTCCGGCTGGGCCGGCACGCGCTGCGGCAACGCGGCGAAGGGCGGCTTCCCGGCCGGGCCGGCTCCGGGGTCGCCGGCGGGCCGTCCGGGGTACGCCGGCTGCGGGGATTCGTACGGCAGCCGGCGCGGAAAGCTGGAGGGATCGTACGACGACCGGCCGAGCCCTTGATCGCCGGAACGTGACCCGCCGGTAGCTTCCGGCGTACCCACCCGGGGCATGCCCTCGGCCGGGGTCGGCGGGTCCAGCGCGTGCCGCGCGGACTCGGCGGTCGTCCACTCGGCGCGGCGGCCACCGGGGGTCGCCGGCCGCACGGCGGGGAACGGCGCCCGCTGCTGGGCGGCCGGGGGCCGGTTCGCGTCGTCGAGATCGCCCTCGTACGGGTACGGCGGGGCGCTGGCCGGCAGGGGCGGCGGGGTGGCGCGCAGCTCGGTGGTCTCCTGGCCGCCGCGCAGCATCTCGGGCGAGAGCGGATCGGGGCGCGGCGGCGGCTCGGGCGCCCGGGGCTCCTCCTGCCGCGGCTCGCCGCCGGTGGGCCGCCGCTCGCCGTCCGTGGGCTGTCGCCGCTCCCCACCGGTCGGCAGTCGCCGCTCGCCGGCGGGCGAGAGGGGCGAGAGCAGGTCGTCGTAGCGGGCGCGGCTGTCGGACCAGCGCGACGATGCGGCGTTCTCGAGCCCTTCCCTCCGCGTGGGCGTGCCCTCGGCGGGCGCCGCGGGCGACTGCTGGGCCGGGGTGAACGACGGTGGCGGCGGTGGGGTGGCGAACGGGCGGATGTCACCCGACGGGGGGTCGGTCGGAAGGGGCCGGTTGAACGGCCGCACCTCCGTCGCGGGCCGGCGCCACGCCGGGACCTCGGTCTCCGGGTCCAGGGCAGCTCCGGCGTTCGACCACGGGCTCTCCCGTGCGGCCCATCCGTTCAACAGGGTGCGGTCACGCGATTCAGCACCGGCACCGCCCTCGGCGGCCCCGGCGTCACCGGAATGCCCTGTTTCGTCCACCACGCGCTCCTCGCTTGCCCCCTGCTGAGGCTACCGTGTGGTTGCAGTGGCGATAAGTTGCAGCGTCGCGACAATTGCCCGCCCGGAACGCGACAGACGACGAACCGGGCAATCCGCGTCGCTTCAAGCGCGGTGGGAATCGAGCTGAAGAGGATGGTGACATGACCGCTGCGTCCGGCGGGGCACAGACGGCGGGGCGCCCCACGCGCCTGCCGCGCTCCGCGCGCCGTAAGCAACTGCTTGCCGCCGCGCAGCAGATCTTCGTGGCCCAGGGCTACCACGCCGCCGCCATGGACGAGATCGCCGAGCGGGCCGGCGTTTCGAAGCCCGTGCTCTACCAGCACTTCCCCGGCAAGCTGGAGCTCTACCTGGCCCTGCTCGACACACACTGCGACGCGATAATCGCCAAGGTGCGCGGCGCGATGCTGGCCACTCCGGACAACAAGGAGCGGGTCAAGGGCGCCGTACGGGCGTACTTCGACTTCATGGACCACGAGAGCGAGGCGTTCCGGCTCGTCTTCGAGTCCGACCTGCGCAACGACCCGCAGGTGCGCGAACGGGTGGAGCGGGTCGAGCAGGGCTGCATCGCCGCGGTCACCGACACGGTGGTCGCGGACACCGGCCTGACCCAGGCGAAGGCCGAGCTGCTCGCCGCGGGACTCGTCGGCGTCTCCGGCCAGGCCGCCCAGTACTGGCTCGCCACCGGCCGCCAGGTGGCCAAGGACGAGGCGGAAGCGCTGGTCGCGGCCCTGATCTGGCGCGGCATCGCGTCCTTCCCGCTGCAGGGTGAGTCAACGCCGGGAACGTCTGCGGAAATCGGCTAGCCTTCATGTCGGAAGACTGCTGAGAGGGAGGGCCCCGTGGAGGTCAAGATCGGCGTGCAGCACGCCCCGCGTGAGCTGGCGCTGGAGAGTGCGCAGACGCCGGCCGAGGTCGAGCAGGTGGTGACCGAGGCACTGGCCAAGGACAGCGTCCTGACCCTGACCGACGAGAAGGGCCGCAAGGTGATCGTGCCGATCGCCAAGCTGGCCTACGTGGAGATCGCCGAAAGCAGCACCCGCCCGTTCGGCTTCACCACGCGATAGGCGAGGCTGCACAGCGACCAGGGGGCCCTCGGGCCCCCTGACGCATTTCCGGCCCCGGTCACGTTCGGCCTGAGGTGCGCAATCTCTCCGTCGGGTAGACTTGGCCCGTCGCCGCCGACGTCGATCCATTTCTCTGGTTCCGCCGCGGCGACGCGCGTGCGGCCCGCGAGCTTTCTCGCGTGTGGCCCGCGCCCTATCCAGACCGCGCCCAGGACTTCGACGGGCGCACCACGAGAGGCACCCGCAGAACTCCATGACCGACATCGAAGCCAACGAGACAGAACCCGCACTGGTACCGGTCCTCACCCGCGCCCCCGTCCGCGCCGACAGCCCCACGTTCGCCGAGCTGGGCGTCCGCGCGGAGACCGTGGAAGCCCTGGCCGCGGCCGGCATCACCCGGGCCTTCGCCATCCAGGAGTACGCGCTCCCCATCGCGCTGCGCGGCACCGACCTGATCGGCCAGGCGCCCACGGGCACCGGCAAGACCCTGGGCTTCGGCCTGCCCATCCTCGAGCGCATGACCGCCCCGTCCGAGGGCGCCGACGGCAAGCCGCAGGCGCTGATCGTCGTACCGACCCGTGAGCTGGGCCTGCAGGTGGCCCGTGACCTCGCCGCCGCCGGCGCCACCCGGGGCGTACGGGTGCTGCCGATCTACGGCGGCGTGGCGTACGAGCCACAGGTCGAGGCGCTCAAGAAGGGCGTCGAGATCCTGGTCGGCACCCCCGGCCGCCTGCTCGACCTGGCCAAGCAGAAGCAGCTCAAGCTCACCTCGATCAAGGCCCTGGTGCTGGACGAGGCCGACCGGATGCTCGACCTCGGCTTCCTCGAGGACGTCGAGAAGATCCTCGCCATGCTCCCCGAGCAGCGCCAGACCATGCTGTTCTCGGCCACCATGCCCGACCCGATCGTCGCCCTCTCGCGCCGCTTCCTGCGCCACCCGGTGACCATCCACGCCGGCCACACCACCGAGAGCGGCCCGTCGCCGCTGACCAAGCAGGTCGTCTACCGCACCCACCCGCTGAACAAGCTGGAGATGGTGGCGCGCATCCTGCAGGCCCGCGACCGCGGTCTCACCATGATCTTCACCCGGACCAAGCGAGCGGCCGACCGGGTCGCCGAGGACCTCGACTTCCGCGGCTTCGCGGTCGCGGCCGTCCACGGTGACCTCGGCCAGGGTGCTCGGGAGCGGGCACTGCGCGCGTTCCGTACGGGGAAGATCGACGTCCTGGTCGCCACCGACGTCGCCGCTCGCGGCCTGGACGTCTCGGGTGTCACCCACGTCATCAACTACGACTGCCCGGAGGACCCGGACACGTACACGCACCGCATCGGCCGCACCGGCCGCGCGGGCGCGACCGGCGTCGCCGTGACGTTCGTGGACTGGGAGGACATGCCCAGGTGGGTGCTCATCGACAAGTCGATGGGCCTCAACATGCCGCAGCCTCCGGAGACGTACCACACCTCCCCGGCGCTCTACGCCGACCTGGACATCCCGACGGACATCTCCGGCACCCTGCCGACGGCCGAGCGCAACCGCGCGGGCCTGTCCGCGGAGGTCGAGGAAGACCTGGGCGGACGCCGCCGCGGCAAGGACAGCAGCCGCTCCCGGCCCCGCAGCGGTGGTCCGCGCCGCCGTGGCGGGGACGACAGCGCGCCGGAGGCGGCACCGGCCGCCGAGGGCGAGACCTCCGAGCGCCCGCGCCGGCAGCGTCGCCGCCGCCGGGTCGACAGCGCTTCGCCGGATGCCGTCGACACTTCCGCTGCCACAGCCTCCGATTCCCCCGCGGCGTCCTCCGCCGACTCCCCCGCGGAGTCTTCCGGGGACTCGGACGAGAGCGGCCGTCCGCGGCGCCGGCGTCGCCGGGGTGGCGGCCGGGGTGCGGCGGAGGCGACCGGTGAGATGACCGGCGGCTCCGACGCGGGGGTCGGCACGGGCTCGGGTTCCGAGGACTGACGACGTACGCGAAAGGGCGTTCCACCGAGCCGGTGGGACGCCCTTCGCCGATCAGTGGGCCGGTGGGATGCCCAGGGCGGCACACGCCTCCCGATACATGCGGACGGCTTCGCCGCGCACCTGCCGACGCTCGGTGAGCCGCTCCCGGAACGGAATCCGCACCGGTACGGCGATCCCGTCCACGGTGGCCTCGAACTCCATGCCGTCGGCGTCCAGCCCGGACACCCGTGCGGCGGTCGCGGCCCCCACACCGCCGAGCCCGCGCACGATCAGCACGTTGTCCTCGGCGTGATCGTCGTTCATGTGCCGGGCGATCTGCTCGACGGCCTCCGGTGTCAGTTCGAAAGCACCCACCCAGCGCTCCTTGAGTCCGGCGAGAACGGCGATGTTCAGGCGGTACGCCTCCGACACCTCGGCCACCAGGCGGTCCTCATCGGCCGCCGACAGGGTCAGGTCGTCGAGGAGAGAACGGTAGCGCGCCCGGAACGCGGGCGGGGACACGCCGTCGAACACGAAGAAGCGGTGGCCGGCGCCGTTCAGGCCGTACGCCTTCGCGATCGCCGGGCCGAGGTACTGGCCGCCGGAGAGGTCGCCCAGGTAGCGGGTGTAGTGGTGGGCGATGAACGCCCACGGCCGGTCGAAGGCCACCTCGCGGAGACGGGCCCGGTAGCGTTCCGTCGCCGGTAGCGGGCTGCGCCGGTCCTGGTGCGGGTCGCGGCCGGCCAGGAGCGTGAGGTCGGCGGTGAGGGCGGGGAGCCGGGTCAGCTCCGGGAAGACGAACGGGCCCGCCACCGGGTCCCCGGCCATCGCCGCGGCGGCCTGCTCGAGCGTCTCGTAGAGGAACCAGTGCTGGGTGGCGAGGTCCGCGTACGCCGCCCGCGGCAGGCCGCCCGACGCCAACCGGTCGAGAAAGCCGCTGCCCTGCGCCTCGTCGTGGTCGGAGCGGGTCTCGGAGCGCAGCCGGACGGACAACCGGGCGGGAGGGTCGGCCAACGTCACAGCAGTAACCTCTCTCCGCGTTAGGTGAGCCTAACCCTTCCCGAGCCGGTCCCGGGTCGCGGGATGCCGCCGAGGCAGAATGGGGGGATGCCGCAATCCCTGGAAGCCGTCCTCGCCGAGGTCCGTGACCTGCTGCTCGACCCGGCGCTCACCCGTGCGGTCGCGGCGGGCCGGCGGCGGGGCGTCACCCCCTCGGTGCAGCGGGCGGAGCTACGGCCGGTCGAGCTGAAGACCGGGCGGAAACTGCAGATCGTCACGAACGACGGCTCCCGGCCGTACACCCGCAACGTCTCCGGCGGCGAGGCCGCGGCCGCGGTCGATGCGCTGCTGGCGGAGCCGTTCGGTAACTGGCACGTGGAGACCGCGACGTCCACGGTGCAGGTGAGGGTCACGAAGAAGGGCGACGCCCAGGTCCACCGCTCCGGCGCGAGCACCGCCGCGGCCGCGCCGGCGCAGCACGACCGGGCCAAGCAGTGGCTGCTCGATCCCGGCGACCCGCTGTTCACCGTCATCGGCGGCAACGCCGCGAAACGCCGGCAGGTGGACGCGTTCCTGCGCGCGCTGGCCGCCACGCTGCCCGAGGAGCTGCCGTCGCCGCTGCGCGTCGTCGACCTGGGCTGCGGGAACGCCTACCTGACGTTCGCGGCGTACCGCTATCTGGCCGACCGGGTCGCCGACGTCCGGGTCGTGGGGGTCGATGTCCGCGAAGATCAACGCGTACGCAACACCGCCGTCGCCGAGGAGCTGGGCTGCGCCGACGCCGTCCGGTTCGTGGCGGGAACCATCGAGGACGCGCGGGTCGACGAGGCGCCCGACCTCGTCCTGGCCCTGCACGCCTGCGACACGGCGACGGACCAGGCGCTGGCCCGCGCCGTACGGTGGAACGCCCGCTGGGTGCTGGCGGCGCCCTGCTGCCACCACGACATCGCCGCCCAGCTCAAGGGCCGGGCAGCGCCGGCGCCGTACGCGGAGGTGACCCGGAACGCGATCCTGCGGGAGCGCTTCGCGGACGTCCTCACCGACTCGCTGCGGTCGTCCTTGCTGCGGCTCAACGGCTACAAGGTGGACGTGGTGGAGTTCGTGGACTCCCAGCACACGCCACGGAACCTGCTGCTGCGGGCCCGCCGGACCGGCGCCGCGCCGACGGACGACCAGCGTTCGGAATACGAGACGCTGACCGCGCAGTGGGGCGTGACGCCGGCCCTGGAGAAGCTGCTGGCCTGAAGTCCGCCGGCCTTCGATTTCGACCGGCCGCTTTCCGCCGGCCTTTTGCGCTCAGCCGGCCGCCTTCCGGCCTTCCGCCGGCCTTTTGCGCTCAGCCGGCCGCCTTCCGCCGGCCTTTTGCGCTCAGCCGGCGGCCTTCGGTCTCAGCTGGCCGTGGCGGTGAAGGCGGCGGTGTGGACCTTGCCGGCGACCTGGAAGTCGAAGAACATCCGGTACCGGCCGGGACCGGGTGCGGCCAGCCAGAACTTCACGGCACCGTCGACGGGCTGCGGCTCCGGATGCACATGGACGTAGCCCACGTCACCCTCGCGAAGCACCACCAGATGACCGTACGCACCCAGGTACGGCTCGAGCGCCGCCGGTTTGCCGTCGGGTCCCCGTACGGTCATGAAGATCGGCTGCGACGAGCCGGTCTGCGGCGTACCCCCGTACTCGATGGTGAAGGCGTCAGTGCTCACCCGGGTGACCGGCGCAGGAAGGGCGACCGGAGCGTAGTTGCCGGCGACCGAGAGGTCGACACCGAGCGTGACCGGCGTCTGGCGGCCGCCGACGATCGCGGTGAAGTCGGCGATCGCCCGGTAACTGCCGGGCTGGGCCAGCGTGAGATCGATGCTCCACGTGCCGTCGGGCGCCATGGTGGGATGAAGATGCTGGTAGCCGGTGAGATCACGGCGCACGACCACCAGGTGGAGGGGCTTCTCGTGCACGACCGCGTACGTGGTCACGGGAGCCCCGCCGGCCGCGATGACCCGGAACGTCAGCGGCTGCTTGCGGCCCGCCGGGAAGCTCGTGGTGCCGGGCTGCAGGGTGAGGCCACCGGCGGTCATCGCCAGCCCGCCGACGGACTGCGCAGCGTCGGCGCCCGATCCGGCGACCTGCGTCACGGTGCCGTCGGCATTGTGCACATGCGGCGCCGCGCCGGTGTCGTCGTGCGGGACAGCGCCGGCGGCGTTGCCTGTCCCCGTGGCGGCTTCCGTTCCGGTCGCGCTGTGCCCGTGTGCGTCGGCCGCGACCTGCGTGGAGGGGGCGGACTGCGCAGTCTCCACCGATTCGTTCAGGCGGCCGATCCCGTACCCGGCAAAGAGCACCACCACCAGGACTGCGCCGAACGCGGCGAGCCGGAAGGCGGTGCCCTTCTCCTCGCCGGCCGCGGGCCGAGCCGACCCGAGGCTTTGCGCCGGCCGGCCCGTCGCAGTGCTTTGCGTGGAGTCGCCGCTTGCAAGACCTTTCTCGGGCTGGCCCGTAGCCGTGTCCTGCGGGGGCCGGTTCTGGGGGTCGTCTTGCGCGGTGGGTTGCTGCTTGCCGGTCTCAGGCATCGGCGAGCTCGTAGCCGGCCTCGTCCACCGCGGCGCGTACGGCGTCCTCGGCGAGCGGCTCGGCACTGGTCACGGTGACGGCACCGGTGGGCAGGTCGACCTGCACGGCGTCGACGCCGGGGAGGGCGGAGAGTTCGCTGGTCACGGCCTGGACGCAGTGGTTGCAGGTCATGCCGGTCACGGTGTACGTGGTGGTGACGGCCATGATGGGCCTCCTTCTTCGAGTTCTCGTGATGCCTCTGTGGGTCGCGGGCGGCGTTCGGTTCGTTCCCGGGGCGTCCGGTTCGCTTGCGGGGCGTCCGGTTCGCTTGCGGGGCGTCCGGTTCGCTTGCCGGGCGTCCAGCTTGCTCGCCGGGCGTTCGTTCGCTCGCCGGGCGTTCGGCTCGCTCGCCGGGCGTTCGGCTCGCTCGCCGGGCGGCGGGTCAGGAACGGACCAGGCGCGCGATGGCGTCGGAAGCTTCCTTCACCTTGGCGGTCGGGTCTCCAGCACGGGCCGCATCGACGACGCAGTGCGCGAGGTGGTCCTCCAGCAACCCGATGGCCACCGCGTGCAGCGCGCTCTTGGCGGCAGAGATCTGGGTGAGAACGTCGATGCAGTACGTGTCCTCGTCCACCATGCGCTGGAGTCCCCGGATCTGCCCCTCGATGCGCCGCAGCCGCCCGAGCAACGCGGCCTTGTCTCCCGAGTATCCGTGCGGGCCCGGGTGTTCTTGGTCGGCGGTCATGCCACCAGCATACCCCCCTCCGGTATCGAGCAAGACGGCAGCGTCACCCCCGCCCCATTCGGTCCGGCTCCGCCGAAGCCGTGCGCCGCAACCTCAGGCCACTTCGTCAAACGCGTCGCTTTTGCCTGTTTTGCCTCGTTAAGGGCGTTGTGTCGTTTACCGTGACCACCCGACCCGTCATTGTCGCCCTGATGTCGGCGCTGTTGCTCACGGGCTACGCCACCGTGATCCCCGCTTCCCCGGCCGCGGCAGCTCGTCGAACGTCGCTTCCGGCTCGCGGTGGCGTCAGGGCCCCAGCCGCTCCGCCGGCCAATCTCCCGGCTGATCTTCCAGCCGCTCTCCCGGCGGATCTCCCGTCGGCCGTCCTGCGGGAGTTGTCTGCTGCGAGCACGGCGTCCGCATTCAGTCCCGCGGCACAGCGACGCGCCCGTGCGGCTGGGGCGTCCGTGCTCAGCCCCCTGGCACCGCGACGGATCCGTGGGGCCGCGGCGTCCGCGTTCAATCCCGCGGCACCCCGACGCCTCCGTGTGGCCACAGCGTCCGCGTTCAGTCCCGCGGCACCCCGGCACCTCCGTGTGGCCGCGGCGTCGGGCTCGCCGATCGTCCGGGAGGACCGTCCGTCGGGGGCCGAGCTGGACAAGCGCATCACCGCGGCCGCCCGCCAGCTGGAAATCCTCGTCGAGCAGTACAACGATTCCCGTGAGGACCTGCGGACCACCAAGCTGCAGATCTCGCACCTCGGCAGCCGGCTCGGCCCCCTGGTCCGCGACCTGGAGGAACGGCAGGCCTTGATGGACGGTCTGATGTCGAGCACGTACCAGCGCACGCGCACCGGCCCGACGGTCGCGCTGTTCGCCTCCGACCAGCCGCACGAGTTCGTCGACAAGCTCCTCGTCCTGCACCAGCTCGCATCCGAGGAGCAGCGTGCTGCCGAGGAGCTGCGCGAGGCCCGTACCAAGGTCGACGCGACACGTGCCGCCCTCAACTTGCTCGCGGCGCAGCAGACCCGCCAGCAGACCGAGCTCAACACCCGCAAGGCGACCGTCAAGGGCGAGATCACGGCCCTCAAACAAATGCGAGCGATCGCGTACGGCGAAGGCTCCCGCTACCGCGACTCCGGCGCCTTCCCGGTCCCCGAGTACGTGCCGGGCCCCGCAGCCGACGTTGTCGCGTTCGCGTTCGACCAGCTCGGCAAGCCGTACCGCTGGGGTTCCGCAGGCCCGCGCTCGTACGACTGCTCGGGCCTGACCCTGGCCGCCTGGCGAACCGCGGGAGTAGGCCTGCCGCACAACGCCGCCAGCCAGTACGCGTCGATGGCCCACGTGAGCAGGGACCAGCTGAGGCCCGGCGACCTGGTGTTCTTTTACAACCCGATCAGCCACGTCGGCATCTACATCGGCGGCGGGCGGATGATCCACGCGCCGGAGTTCGGCGAGAACGTGCGGGTGGCGACCATCGACTCCCAGCCCATTCGCGGGTTCGGGCGGCCGGGCTGACGGACGACCGGGCCGGCCGGGGGCACGGCGCTATCGGGGCACGCCGTTCGGTTGGGGGGCCAGCCCGGGGTGTGCAGGCGTGCGTCATCCCGCCACCGCGAGGGCCAGCGGCAACACCCCCGATGCGCCGGCGCGCCGCAGCACCCTGCCCGCCAGGGCCATGGTCCATCCCGAGTCGACCAGGTCGTCCACCAGCAGAACCGGCCCTTCCAGATCCTGCAGAGCCTCGGCGACGGCCAGTGGGACCGTGAAGGCGTCGTGCAAGGCGAGCACCCGCTGGGCGCTGTTTCCCCGGTGCCCAGCGGCAGAGGTGTGGGAGGAGGTCAGGGCGCCCAGCATCGGGAGCCGGCCGACCGCCGCGATGCGAGCGGCTGTGCTCGTCACGAGGTCGGGACGGTTGCGTGAGCCGACGGCCACGACGCCGGCGGGGCGTTGTTCCCATGCGTCGTCGCCGCGTGCCCACGCCTTCAGCACTTCCACCACGGCGGCAGCCAGGTCGTCGGGGATGGGGGTGTCCGGTGCGCCGGGGGTGACGAGCGCGCGGAGCCTCGTACCCCATCCTTGGTCCGACAGGCGGCCCACCGCCCGGCCCGGCAGGATCTGCTCGGCCGGGGTGATCTTGCCTTTGAGGTCGACGCCCACGGAAGCCATGCCGGTCGGCCAGAGCTTCTTCGGTGCGATGTCGACGCCGGGACGGCCGAGGAAGGCCTGGGCGGCGGAGAGCGACTCCGGGGAGACCTCCGCGTCGAAGAGGGGCTCGGCGCACGTGTCACAGCGACCGCAAGGCTGGGCTTCGGGGTCGTCGAGGCAGCGCCGCAGGAACTCCATCCGGCACGCGGTGGTTGTCGCGTACTCGATCATGGTCTTCTGCTCGGCCGTGCGGGCCTCGGCGACGCGTCGCAGGCGCGCGGTGTCGTAGGTCCAGGGTTCGCCGGTGACGACCCAACCGCCCCGGGTACGCCGCACAGCCCCGTCGACGTCGAGCACCTTGAGCATCAGCTCAAGACGCGTACGCCGCAGGTCGACGATGGGTTCGAGCGCCTGCGTCGACAGCGGGCGATCCGGCGACAGAGCCGCCAGCACCGCACGGACCTGCTCCTCGGGCGGGAACGCCAGGGACGCGAAGTAGCGCCAGATCGCCACGTCCTCCTGACCCGGGAGCAGGACGACCTCGGCGTGCTCGACGGCGCGGCCCGCCCGGCCCACCTGCTGGTAGTAGGCGATCGGTGAGGGCGGCGCGCCCAGATGGACGACGAACCCGAGGTCGGGCTTGTCGAAGCCCATGCCGAGCGCTGAGGTGGCCACCAGCGCCTTGATCTTGTTGTCGAGAAGGTCCTGCTCGGCTGCGCGACGGTCGGCGTCCTCAACCTGCCCCGTGTACGACGCGACGGGGAACCCGCGGGACCGGAGGAACTCCGCTGTCTCGGTCGCTGCGGCCACTGTGAGCGTGTAGACGATGCCGGAGCCCGGCAGCTTCTCCAGGTGATCTGCCAGCCACGCCAGGCGGTGCGCGGGGTTGGGCAGCTCGAGCACCCCGAGACGCAACGAATCGCGGTCGAGCGAGCCGCGCAGGACCAGGGCGTCGCCCAGCTGGTCGGCGACGTCCGCAGTGACGCGCGCGTTGGCGGTGGCGGTGGTCGCCAGCACCGGCGTGCGCACGGGCAGCCCCGCCAGGAACGTGCGCAGCCGCCGATAGTCGGGGCGGAAGTCGTGACCCCAGTCGGAGACGCAGTGGGCTTCGTCGACCACGAGCAGGCCGGTGCTCGCTGCGAGCCCGGGTAGCACGTTGTCCCGGAAATCCGGGTTGTTGAGCCGCTCGGGGCTGATGAGCAGCACGTCGACCCCACCGCTGCGGATCTCGGCAGTGATCTCGTCCCACTCGTCGAGGTTGGCCGAGTTGATCGTGCGGGCGCGGATGCCCGCTCGTGCGGCGGCCTCCACCTGGTTGCGCATCAGCGCTAGCAAGGGGGACACGATCACGGTCGGGCCGGCCGGCGGGTCACCGGGCTCGGCCGTGATGCCGTCCCGCAGCAGAGCGGTGGCGACGAAGTAGACGGCGGACTTGCCCCAACCCGTACGCTGCACGCACAGCACCCGCCGCCGGTCGACCACGAGCGCCTCGATCGCCCGCCACTGGTCCTCCCGGAGCACGGCGTGCTCACCCGCCAGCCGCCGCAGAACTTCCTCGGCGCACTCGCGGACGGCCACCCGCTCGGCCTCGCTGACTGCCTGACTCGTCATCTCCACCACGACCGCATGTCTACCAGCCCGGTCCGACATCGGGCGGGTTATCCACAGGCCGGCCGTTATCCACAGGCCCGGCTGATTTCGTCCCCAAGATCAGCGGTCGGTGGCAGCGTAAAGGCATGTCCAAGATGATCGCCGAGAAGCTTTTGATCAAGCCGAACAGCACGGTGTGGGTGTCGCATCCGGCGCACCTCCCGTTGCTGACCCCGATGCCTGACGGCGTGCGGGAGAGCAATGACCCGGCGACGGCCGGTGCGGCGATCGTCTTCGCCGACGACGCGGCGAGCGCTCGGAGGCTATTGGAGGAACACGCCGAAGCCCTGAAGTTGCCGGCCGCGGTCTGGGTCGCGTATCCGAAGGGCAACAAGACCGACATCAACCGGGACACGCTCTGGCCCATCGTGGCCGACTTCGACATGCGTCCGTGCGGACAGGTGGCGATCGACGACCGCTGGTCGGCGCTGCGGTTCCGGGCGAACCGGCCGGGAGAAGGCCGTTTCACCGGCGCAGCCGGGTGAAGGTCATGCGCCGGCAGAGCTGGCTAAATGACGTTCCACCCCGCGGTAACAGTGAAGGCCAATCGCCAGCAACGCTTGATTAAGGCCGTTTCACCAGCACATCCGGATGAAGGCCGTTCGCAGTGACCGTGAATGAATGCCGTCCACCGGCGCAGCCGGGTGGAAGCTGTTATCGCGCAGCCGGGTAGGCGTGCATCAGCGCCCCTACCCCTCATCCCGCACCCGAGTCGCGGGATAGTCCCGATCATGCTGGGAGTGCAGGAATGTGACGAAAGCCGGCTCGGCGGCCAGCGACCGCAGGTCTGGGTCCACGGAAATCCAGTCGTACGGCCGTTCCATCTCGCAGTCCCGATCATCGACTACGGCTTGCAGGAGGGCCACCGCCCGGGCAGTCAACTGTCTGCCGGTAGGCAGGCCGGTCGACGCACGAGCCGGCGCGTCGAGCGTCGCGGCCGCGCCGACAACCACTGCGTGCAGGCATGCGGCGTTGTACAGGGCGACCCATGACCAGCGCCAACCGCGGACGCCGCTTCCGCCGTCCGGAGAGAAGCGGTCGATCTGCCGACGAATGTCGGCCCACTGGCCCGCCAGGACAGCGAGGCGGACCGCGGTGAGCGCCTCTGCCGTCTTGGCGCCGGTCAGTTGTCTGCGCCGCGCCACGCGAGCTTGCCGGATCGGGAGGAGCATCGGACGCAGGTCGCCTCGCTGATCTCGATGAGCCAGACAGCGACCGAGGAGGAACCAGAAACCGACGGTCCGCCGATACCGCCGGAATTGCCGTTGTGCGAGGACGAGCATGTGCCGCCGCAGATGCCGAGCGTGGGAACCGCCGAGCGGATGCATGCAGAGCGCCTCGTCCAGGATGGGATCGAATCCGCGTTCGGGGAGGCCGCATTGCCGCAGCATTCGTGCCAAGTGGACACGCTCGTCAGGGGCGCATCGGGTCCACAACGATGCCAGGTCCAGCCCGGCGACCATTTCCAGCGACATCGCGAGCCGGTAGCGCACCCGGTGAAAGCGTGGGTACTGGACGCAATTCACCGCGTGCAGGTGCAGCGCGGCGACGTGGTTACCTTGCAGGTCGCGCAGCAGCGCGAGTTCGTACCGGGTCACGCCGGCTCCTGGGCTGTTGCGCACCGCGTGGTCCAGCAGCTCGGCTTTCCGGTCGCGGAGCCGGCCGGCTTCTGCGGACGAGCACGGATTGGCTGTCATCTGCTGCGCCATGAGGTAGGCGGCCAGGTCTTCACCGTCGAAGGAACCGACCGACCACCTCGGCGTGTTCACATCCGCGGCGAACACCGTCCGAGCCGCGAAGCCGGCCACCCGCTCGGCCACGTCCTCCTTACCGCAGCACAACGTGCGTACCATCCGGCTCTGCTGGGTGCGGGCGTCGCGGACGTCGACGGTGACGTGTCGACCTGGCCGGACGCATGCCGATGCCGGCGGTTTCTCTTCCCGTACCTTGACGACGAATCCGGGCGGCCTCGGCCACACCGCGCCGGCCAAGCGGACGAGTTGCGCGTAGAGACCGGCGCCGGGCACCTGACTCTCGGCCACCACGGCTGCCATGGTGTCCGAGCCGGCTCCCCCGGGAACGACCGAAGGCCGGTGCACCAGGACGGCCGGCAGCCGGAATTGCATCTCCTTGACGATGTCCGCCGCGTTGGTGTCGTCATCGACGTGGACAGTGGGCGGCTCGAAGCGCGCGGACCATCCCTCCAACAGCCAGTACAGGACAACCAGAACGAGACCGAAGGCGGCCACACTGATGTCGTCCGGCCAGGGTCGGCGGTCGGGGACGAGCGCGTACAACGGAGCGAAGAAGAAATCCGAGGCATTGCCGGCGCCGTCCACGAACGCCGCGGTGAAATGCCGGTGAGTCGTCTGGCCCCAGGCGGCGAGCGTGATGACCCCCGTCAACGCGATCAGCGTGGTGACGACCCGCAGGGTTCGCCGGCTGAAATACCTCCCCACGGCGATCAACAGAATGACAACCGCGGCCACCGCTGCCCAGACATATCCGATCTGGTACCAGATGAACTCCCCGCGATGATTCATCGCACCTCCTCGCAGGCGCGGGGCCAGACAGAAACGCAGCACAGGACCCGGCCGAAGACCCGGCGCAGGGCCCGGCCGAAGGCGCAGACGCACGGCCGGCCGAAGACCCGGCGCAGAGCCCGGCCGAAGGTGCAGACGCACGGCCGGCCGAAGACGCACGGCCGGCCGAAGACGCAGGCGCAGAGCCCGGCCGAAGGTGCGAGCCATTCGGCCGGGACATTCACCTGGACAGAACCGGCAGGGCGACGACCTGCGTGCGACTACACGCCTTCCGCCTCTCCGGTCATCTCAGCGGTCGTCTTGATGCCGTTCTCGAAGCCGCCGCCGCTGCCGGAGAAGAGCAGGTACATGGGCTTCTCATTGCGCAGCAGGTCCACGACGTTCGGGAAGTCCTTGGCGTGGTAGTAGACGCTGTCGGCCGTGTCGGGAGGAAGGGTCGCGCCGTCTGGCTTGAAGACCAACTGTCCGATGTAGGCACCCTGGTGCTTCAGCCAGATGCGGGGCGAGAAGGTGTTCGCGGAGTACATGACTTCGTACTCGTCGATCTGCGTGAGGGGCATGACGATCCTTTCTTGAGGGTCGCCGGCCGGAGCGCGAGCCGCGGGATCGGATGTGCTGAGTCGCAGATCCCGGCCCGGATCGCCGGGAAACGGCGTGGGAATCGCTCCGGCTGCGACTGTCGATGCGTCCATCAGACGCGCGCCCGGGCGCGCGGAGGTAGGGGCCAAAGTCCCGCCCCATCATTCATCGCCAGGAATGCCGTCGGCACTGCAAGTTACTGCAATATCAAGGGCTCGAATGCGCACCGGAGCTCAGGTTCGCCATGTGAAGACGCCCATTTCCCGGCAATATCAGGCCACGAATGCGGCTTCGCTTCGGGTGCATGGGCGCGAGCTACCAGGAACCAGCGGGGCCGCCGCCAGAAGCCGGCGAGCGGCCAGGAACCGGCGAGCGGCCAGGAACCGGCGAGCCGCCGGCGGCGCCGTGCGGCTCAGCGGCCGAGGACGGAGCCGCCGTTGACGTTGATGATCTGGCCGGTCACGAAAGTGCCGCCGGGGCCGACGAGCCAGCGGACCGCCTCGGCGATGTCGTCCGGTTCGCCGGCCCGCTTCACCAGGGTGGCGTTCACCCGCGCCCGGTGGCCTTCCTCGGTCATCCGGCCGGCGAAGAACTCGCTGTCGGTGATGTAGCCCGGCGCGATGACGTTGGCCGTGATGCCGTCCGGGCCGAACTGCGTGGCGAGGTCGAACACCCAGCCGTGCAGGGCTGCCTTCGCCGCCGAGTACGGCCCGCCGCCCCCGCGCTGGGCGGCGATGGAACTGGTCAGGATCACGCGGCCGCCCGGGCGGCGCAGGAGCGGACGGAGGGCCTCGGTCATGAGGACGGCGGTGATGACGTTCGAGTCGAAGGTGGCGCGCCAGCGGTCCTTGAGCCCGGCGAGCGTCGAGTCGTCGCCGGAGACGTACGCGCCCGCGTTGTTGACCAGGACGTCGACCGCGCGGCCGCCGACGGCCTCGACCACCGCGGGGATCTGCTCGGGGTCGGCGCAGTCGGCGGTCACGGTGGTGGCTTGCGGCCCGATCCACTTCGCCGCGTCCGTGAGCACCTCGGGACGCCGGCCGACGATGATGACGTCGTACCCCTCGCCGGCCAGCATCCCGGCCGTCGCCCGGCCGATCCCCGTGCCGCCACCAGTGACAACCGCAAGCCTCGCCATGCCGCCGACTCTAGAACAGTCCGGCCCGGCGCCGCCGCGGACCGCCCGGCACGCGGCCGACGACGAAGGCCAGCAAGGAAGGGCCGGCGACGAAGGCCAGCAAGAGAACGCCGGCGACAAAGGCGACAAACGCAGGGCCGGCGGTCAGGACAGAACCGGCGGGAAAGGCGAAAGGGGAACGGACGGCCCCGGGTCAGGAATGCGGAGCCGGGAAACGGGGCATGACGAAGGCGCGACGCAAGGTGCGTCGACAGGGTACGCAAAACGAGCTCCTCGAGCGGAGAAGGGCAGATGGCCGTTGAGCCGCCCGATCCGAGGAGCGAGGCAGTACGAGGTCCTCGCTACCGGGCGAAGACCGATGCCATGTCGAGTTGCATCACGCACCCTTTCTGTCGGGTAATGGGACACCCTAGCCGGGGCACTGTCGGACGCGGAGGTATTTACGGGTGCGTGATCGCTCGCCGTGGCGGTATCCCGCCCGGGTGGTGCCGTTGGCCTTTCTGGGGGCCATTGCCGTCGGTACGGGGCTGATGATGCTGCCCGCCGCCCGCGCGGAGCCCGGGGGTGCGCCGTTCGTCACCGCGTTGTTCACCGCGGCCAGCGCCGTGTGTGTCACCGGGCTGTCCGTGGTCGACACGCCTTCGTACTGGTCGGGGTTCGGGCTGGTGCTGCTCACCGTGCTGTCGCAGATCGGCGGGTTCGGCATCATGACGCTGGCGACGCTGCTCAGCCTGCTGGTGTCGCGGCGGCTGGGGTTGCGCAGCCGGTTGCTGGCCCAGGCCGAGAGCGCCGGGCTGCTGGGCGGCAACATCCGGGGTGTGCTCGTACGGGTCGCCCTCGTGATGTTCGTGTCGGAGGCGCTGATCAGCGTGGTGCTCACGGTGCGGTTCCGGGCGGCGTACGACTATCCGTGGGGGCGGGCCGTGTGGGAGGCCGTTTTCCACGCCGTGCAGGCCTTCAACAATGCCGGCTTCGCCCTGTACCCGGACAGCCTGGTGCGGTTCGTCGGAGACTGGTGGATCTGCGTACCCCTGGCTCTCGGGGTGCTCGCGGGGTCGATCGGGTTCCCGGTGCTCTTCGAGCTCGCGCGCGAGTGGCGTACGCCCGGATCCTGGTCGACCCACACCCGGCTGACGGTGTGGGGCACGGTGTTGCTCAGCGTCAGCGGGTTTCTGATCTTCCTCGTCTTCGAGTGGAGCAATCCGGGCACGCTGGGGCCGCTGGGCACCCCGGCCAAGGTCCTGGCCGCCTTCACGCAGGACGTGATGACGCGGTCCGGCGGCTTCAACAGCATCGATCTGGGCGCGATGAACACCGAGACGATCGCCGTCACCAACGGCATGATGTTCATCGGCGGCGGCAGCGCGAGCACCGCCGGCGGCATCAAGGTGACGACGTTCTTCCTGCTGGCGTACGTGATCTGGGCGGAGATCCGGGGTGAGCCGGACGTGGTGATCGCGAAGCGGCGCATCGCGGAGGAGACGCAGCGGCAGGCCGTCACCGTGGCCTTGCTCGGGGTGGCGCTGGTCGCCGCCGGGACGCTCGCGATCGTCCTGCTGACCGACGACGTGCCGTTCGACCGGGCCCTGTTCGAGGTCACGTCGGCTTTCGCCACGGTCGGGCTGAGCACCGGCGTCACCGCCTCGCTGCCGACTTCGGCGCAGGTCGTGCTCGTCGTGCTCATGTACGTGGGTCGCGTCGGCACCATCGCCGTCGGCACCGCCATCGCGCTCAACACGCGGCGGCGGCTGTACCGCTATCCGGAAGAGAGGCCCCTCGTTGGCTGAGCAGAGGACGATCGACACCGTCGTGGTGGTGGGTTTGGGGCGCTTCGGCGGGGCCGTCGCCGAGTCGCTGGTCAATCTCGGTCACGAGGTGCTCGGCATCGACTCGGATCCGCGGATCGTGCGGGACTGGTCGGATCGGCTGACGCACGTCGTCGAGGCCGACGCCACCGACACCGACGCGCTTCGGCAGCTGGGCGTACCGGAATTCTCCCGGGCCGTGGTCGGGATCGGCACGAACCTGGAGACGAGCGTGCTCACCGTGCTGACCCTCGCCGAGATCGGGGTGACCGAGATCTGGGCGAAGGCGACCAGCGCCAAGCACGGGCAGATCCTGTCCCGGGTGGGGGCGCGGCACGTGATCTTCCCCGAGTCCGAGATGGGCGAGCGGGTCGCGCACCTGATCACCGGCCGGATGCTCGACTACATCGAGTTCGACGACGGCTTCGCCATCGCGAAGGTACGGGCGCCGCGCGACGCGGCGGGCAGGTCGCTCGCCGAGCTGGGGCTGCGCTCGAAGTGGGGCATCACGGTGGTCGGCACGAAGCTGCCGGGAGAGGACTTCACGTACGCGGTGCCGGAGACGGTCATCCCCCACGGCGGCTGCATCCTCATCGTGGCCGGCGAGACGTCCAAGGTGGAGCGCTTCGCCGCGGCGGGCGGCTGAGGGGCCGGCTCAGATGTCGACCGAGAAGCCGCCCTTGGCCCTGTCGGTGGAGGTCTGCGGCGACGGCTTGGACCGGTCCTTCTTGCGCGTGGCCGCCGGCGCGGGCGACGAGTGCGGCGAGGAGGAGGGGGACGGCGAAGCAGCCGGTGACGGCGAGGTGACGGCCCCGAGGACCTCGGCCTGGCAGGGGTGCCCGTTGAGGGCGAAGGTCAACGGCAGTGGGTTCGTCGCGCGGTAGCTGCCGGTGACGGTGACGGTCACCGAGCGGCCCGGACGCAGCTTCGTGCCGCTCCGGGGACGCAGCACCACTTTCCGGCCGCGCTGGGCGAGACGTTTCGGCGCATCGGTGAGGCGCTGGCCGCCGGTGAACGTGAACTCCAGCCGCCAGCCCGCCAGCACGTGCTCCCCCGTGTTCACCACGGTCAGTTGCGCGCCGAAGTCCGTACCCGTGTCGCGCTGGACCTGGTAGCGGACCTTGCAGCCGGTGCCGTGCGGGACCACCGACCCGGGCCCGGTGCCCGCCGCCGCGGCCTGCGCCGTCGTGACCTCCTCGGGTTCGCGGGTGGACGACCAGACCAGGCCGACGGAGGCCACCAGGACGAGCGTCGCCACCGCCGCCTGCACGCGGTGCCGGGCGGCGAGCACGGCCTGCCCGAGCCGGCCCCCGGTGAGCAGGTCGCGGGCCAGGACGCCGCCGCGGAACAGGCCGCCGCCGAGCGGCACCGGACCGCCGACGCGCAGGGCCCGGGCGAGCCGCAGACCGGTACGCAACCGCAGAAGGCGCCGAGGTGACAGGCCGGGACGCAGGCGGCGGCGTGACGGGCCGGGATGCGGTGACGGCCGGAAGCCGGCGAGCGCGGGGACCGCTCCCCCGGCAGCCACCGGCGGGATGATCGGCTGCAGGCCGACGAGGGCGGCCAGCAACGTCGCGACCTCGTCGGCGCGGGGCCGGTCCTCCGGCTGCTTGGCCAGGCAGCGCAGGCACAGGCCGGCCACGTCCGCCGGCATGTCCGGCAGATCGGGTACGGGTTCAGGGTCCGCGTACAGGTGCGCGCGCAAGGCCTCGGTGGTGCTGCCGGCCGGCCACGGGAGCCTGCCGGTCAGCAGGCGGTACAGGAGCAGGCCCAGGGCGTACACGTCGGCGGCGGGGGCGACGGGGCCGCCGGCGAGCCGTTCGGGCGCCAGGTAGGCGGGGGTGCCCAGCAGGCTGCCGTCGGGTGCGGCGTCGCGCTGGCCGGTGAGCGCCGAGATGCCGAAGTCGACCACCTTGGCGCCGGCGCCGGTCAGCATCACGTTGGCCGGCGTGACGTCGCGGTGCACGATGCCGCGGGCGTGCGCGGTGGCCAGCGCCGAGGCGACCTCCGCGGCGATCGTGACCGCCTCGCGCCACGGGAACGGCCCGTCGCGGCGCAGCCGGGCGGAGACCGGCTCGCCGTCGTTGAGCTCCATCACCACGTACGGGACCTGCCGGTGCTCGCCGAAGTCGAACACCCCCGTGATGTGCGGGTGGCACAGCCGTGCCGCGGCGAGCGCCTCCTGCCGGAGCCGGGTGCGTGACGACGGCTCGGCGACGAGGTGCGCGGAGAGCATCTTGATCGCGACCGGCCGGCCGAGGATCTCGTCGTGGCCGCGCCACACGACCGACATGCCGCCGGTGCCGAGCCGTTCGATGAGGCGGTAGCGGTCACCGACGTGCCCGTGTTCCGCACCCGCCGCCCGCCACCCCATGTGCCGATTGTGGCCCGAGGGACGCGGTGGTCACGGGCGTCTGCGGAAACCGGCCCGGGCGGCCGCGGTGGTCTGACCGGCGGCACGCTCTTTGCCCGAATTCCACCGTGCCCGGCTCAGCCGGCGAGCAGCTGATCCACCGGCGCGTAGTCGTCGGTCAGCACCCGCGCGTCCCCCACGAACTCCGCCAGCGCCGTCCCGGACACCAGTTCGACCGGCTCGTCGACCAGGTCGAGGTGGCTGCGGATCTCCTCGAGCGGCAGCGGTGACGCGGACGCCACGATCACGAAGTTGGCCCCGATCCGGCCCTCGAGGGCGTCCTTCGGCGCGATCAATGCGACGTTCGGGAAGGCGTCCGCGACCGTGGCGACCTCCGCGCGGATGAAGCGGCCGGGCGGGTAGTCGATGACGTTCTGGGCGTACATGCCGCCGGGGCGCAGGACCCGGGCGATGTCCGCGGCCATCTCCCGGGTGGCGAGATGCCAGGGGACCACCAGGTGGCCGAACGCGTCGCCCACCACCAGGTCGTACGCGCCGGTGGGCTGGCCGGCGAGGCCGACGCGCGCGTCGCCGACGCGAACCCGCAGATCGGGGCCCGTGGTGAGGCCCAGCTCGCGCTTGTCCAGGTCGACCAGCCCACCGTCGAGCTCGAGGACGACCTGCTTGCTGCCCGGGCGGCTGTGCGCCACGTACTCGGGCACGGTGAAGCCGCCGCCGCCCAGGTGCAGGGCGTCGATCGGGGCGGCGGCGGTCTTCTGGATGTCGACCAGGGCGCCGAGCCACTGCACGTACGCGAACTCGAGGTGGGCCGGGTCGTCCAGGTCGACGTACGAGTGCCGCGCCGAGTTGAGGATCAGCGTCCGCCCGCCGGGCACCTTCGGGTCGGCGTCGACCCGCGCGCAGTGGTACGCGGTCTCCACGTCGCACGGCGTCGGCGCGGAGGCGCCCAGCCCGGAGCCGACGAGCCCGATCGTGACGAGCACCGCCCGGGTACGCGGCCTGCCCGGCACCGCGAGCGCGGGGTCACGCCGGCGCAGCCACCATCCCAGCCCGAACCCGGCGACGGCGAGCAGCGCGGCCAGCGTGAGAATGATCCAGCTGCTCGGCATCGCGGCGACGAAGATGAAGCCGGTGCCGAGCGTGGCGGTGATGGCCCCGAGCGTGCCGAAGCTGGAGAGCCGGCCGACCACCTCCCCGGTCCGTCGCAGATCGCCGAGCTGCAGCTTCACCGTCAGCGGGGTGATCGTGGAGAGCAGGAACGCGGGCAGGAACACGGCCAGCGCCGCCAGCAGCAGCACCGCCGGGGCGGCTCCCCCGCGCAGGAGCTCACCGCCCCAGCGGACCAGCGGCAGGGTGATCGCCGTGGTGATCGCCCCGAGCAGCAGGGCGGGGGCGAGCAGGATCCGCGGGTCGTACCGGTCGGCGAGGCGGCCGCCGAGCCAGGTGCCGTACGCGATGGCGGCCAGCGAGATGCCGATGACCGAGCTGCTCACCTGCAGGGTCACGCCGACGTACGGCCCGACCAGGCGCAACGCGACGATCTCGAGGACCAGCACGGCCCCGCTGGCGAAGAAGACGAGCGCGGTGGCGAGGCCGGACGGCAGGGCCCGTGGGGATTCCATCGGCGGAATGCTACCGACGGAACCTGGGCTCACAGGATGGACAGGTGCACGTGGTTGGTGTGTGTCGCCGCCGGCCCGCCGGAGCCGCTGTACGAGCGCCAGCCCAGCCCCGGTTGCCAGATCTGGCGGTACCAGATCACGTACATCACGCCCAGGCGGTTGGCGTTCTTCACGAAGTACGCGGCGAGGTTGTTGCCGTACGTGCGGTCGCCGCCGGTGGCGTTGACGTTCTCGAAGCCGCCCGCCGCCGCGGAGAAGTCGCAGGCCCGCCCCTTGGGGTGCTCGCCGGAGGACCGCTCGCTGAAGCAGGCGGTGTAGCGCTTGAAGCCCGCCGCCCGGGCCTGCTGGTACGCGTTGAGCAGCCGCGGCGTGATGCAGCCGGAGCTGGTCGGGTCGTTGACCGTGCAGGACTCCCGCGGCCAGGAGCCGTCGGAGTTGCGGGGCGCGGGCTTGGCCAGCGGCGAGTCGGCGTTGACGAAGCCGCCGGCCACCGCGCCGCCACCGGCCGCGGCCAGGGCGTTCTCGGCCTGCTGCTTCTTCTTGGCCAGGACCGTGACCTGCTTCTGCTGCTCCTTGATCTCCAGCTCGATGGCCCTGGTCGCCTTCTCGGCGACGGTGACCGCGTCCTGATACTCGGTGAGGGCGCGCGAGTCGACCTGCGCCATCTGCTCGAGCCGCAGCGCCCGCTCCATGAACGTGTCCGGCGTGCTCGCGTTGAGCAGCAGCGACATCGTGCTGAAGCGGCCTTGCCGGTACGACCGGGCGGCCACCTCACGGACCCGGTCCTTCAGCCCGGCTGCCTTCTCCTGCGCCTGCTTGAGGGCGGCCTTGAGCTGCACCTGGCGCTTCTTGGACGCGTCGAGTTTCTGCTTCGCCTCGACGTGCCCCTTCGCCGCCGATTCGAGCTGCTCGCGCAGGGTCTTCGAGCCGCCCTCGGGGTCGGGCGCCGCATGGGCGGCCGGGGCCGCCACGAGCAGCACGAGGACCGCCGCCAGCAGGGCGAGCGCAGGCTGGGCTCGGCGCAGGTAAGTCGCCGCCACGATCTACCTCCCAAGTGGTGAGCGCGGGTGACTCTACCGCGCTCACCCCTGTCAAGGCAGATCGATCATGTCGCCGAATATCCACCATCGACGAAGAGTGTCTGCCCGGTTACGGCAGCGCTCGCGGAACTCGCCAGATAAACGGCACAACCGGCAAAATCCTCGGGTACGCCGTTCCGCCCGATCATGGTCCGCCGGGCGTGGGCGGCGACCTTGTCCGGGTCGGCGAACACCGGCTCGGTCAGCGGGGTGTGCACGACCCCCGGCGCGACCGCGTTGCACGTGACGCCGCGACCGGACCACGCCTCCGCCTGCGACCGGGTGAGCCCGACCAGGCCGGCCTTCGCGGCTCCGTACGCGCCGCTGTTGCCGTACGCGCGGAACGCCTGCTGGGAGACGACGTTGATGATGCGGCCCCAGCCCCGTGCGGCCATCGCCGGGCCGAAGCGCTGCCCAAGCAGGAACGGCGCGGTGAGGTTCGCGGCGAGCGTCACGTCCCAGTCGTCGTCGGTCAGTTCGTCCATCGGCGGCCGCCGGTTCACCGCCGCGGCGTTGACGAGGATGTCCACGTCCTCGTACCCGCCGACCCGCGCGACGTCCGTACGGTCCGCCAGATCGGCCGCGACGATCTCCACCGCGACGCCGTCCGCGCGCAGCTCGGCGGCCGTGTCACGCAGCGGCTCCGGCCGCCGCGCGACCAGAACGACCCGCGCGCCGGCCCGGCCGAGCGCACCCGCCATCGCCCGGCCGATCCCGGAACTGCCACCGGTCACCATCGCGGTCCGGCCACCCAGACCGAAAAGCTCATCGAGGTACGAAGCCATGCGCCACCCTAATATCGAAAAGATGGCGTACACCGAGGCATTTCCCGTGATCACCGTCTCCGACCTGCCCGCCGCTTCCGCCTTCTACCGCGACCAGATGGGATTCACCGAGCAGTACAGGTTTCCCGGGGAGGGCGACCCGGTCTTCGTGACGCTGGCGCTCGGCACCAGCAAACTCTCCCTCGCCGCCGGGCCCGCGGCCGACTTCGACCTGTGCGTCTACGCCGACGACTGCGACGCCGCGGTACGGCAGCTGCGCGACGCGGGCGCCGAGGTGCTGGAGGAGCCGGCGGACCAGCCGTGGGGCGAGCGCATGGCCCGCCTTCGCGACCCCTCGGGACACCGCATCCTGCTCATGGCCCCCCTCGACGACGCCTGAGCCGCCGGGCGCGCAGCACCGTGCGACCACGGCTTTCGTGGCATCATGCTGGCCGTGCCTGTCTCTCGGCGTACGGTGCTCGGCGCCGGCCTGACCGCCGCTCTCGCCGGCTGCGCGCCGCAGCGGACCGCCACCGTCTGGAGCGAGCCGGCGTCGGCCGCCGACCGGGCGACGGTCGCGCCGTTGACGTCCGCCGCGGTCAAGACCCCATCCGCGCAGCGGGTGCACGACACACTGGCGAAATACCTCAAACCGACCCCCGACAACCCGAAGCATCCCGGGTACGCCGGCGCCGTCGCGCTGGTCATGGTCGACGGGAAGACGACGCTGCACACGGCCGTCGGGCACGCCCTGCGCTACAAGGCCGGCCCGGTCGAGCTGGCCGCCGCCAAGCGCGTCGCGATGCGCAAGGACTCGATCTTCGACCTGGCCTCGCTCACCAAGGTCTACACCGCCCTGCTCGTGCTCCAGCTCGCCGACCAGGGCAAGGCCGATCTGGACTCGCCGCTGCAGCGCTACCTTCCGGACTTCACGGGTACGGGCAAAGACAAGATCACCATCGCCCAGCTGCTGGCGCACACCTCCGGCCTGCCCGTGGGCGCGAAGGTCACCGGGCTGCCGGACAACGCCGCCCGGTGGAAGGCCGTGATGACAACCCCGATGATCCGGGGTGCCGTCCCGGGCGACACGTTCCGCTACTCGAGCGTGGGCCTGATGGTGCTGGGCCGGCTCGTCGAGAAGCTCACCGGCAAGACCCTCGACCGGGCCGTCCGCGACAACCTCACCACCCCGCTCGGCCTCAAGGACACCGGCTTCCGGCCGCTCACCTGGGTCGCCGACCGGCAGCGCCTGGTCGCCACCGACGCGCGCTCGTCGGGCGGGCTGCTGCGGGGCACGGTCCACGACGATGTCGCCAACCACCTGGGCGGGGTCGCCGGGCACGCCGGTCTCTTCGGCACGGCCCGCGATGTCGCCGTCATCGGTCAGCTGATGCTCAACGGCGGCACGTACAGCGGCAAGCGGCTGCTCTCCGCCGAGGTGCTGCAGCGGGCGCTGACCAACGTCAACAAAGGCAAGTGGGCCATCGACGCGGAGCGGCCGACCCGTACGGCGGACCACGGTCTCGGTGTCGAGCTCAACCAGCCGTGGTTCATGGGCCGGCTCGCGTCACCGACGAGCTTCGGGCACACCGGCTTCACCGGAACCAGCCTGCTCGTGGTGCCCGCCCGCAAGATGGTGGTCGTGCTGCTGACCAACCGGGCGCACCCGAACTGGAGCTGGTCCAACCCGGACACCCACCGCGTGGCGGTGCACAACGCCATCGCGTGAGCGCTACGGCAGCAGCGTGCCGCGGACCGTGTGCCAGATGTCGTCGTTCGCCGCGATCAGCAGGCCGCGCTCGCTGTCGGTCGGCCGGTAGATCGCGCCGTCGAGGTGCAGGGCCGTGCCGCCGGCCTCGGTGAGGATGAGCGTTCCCGGGGTGTGGTCCCACGGCAGGATGCGCCAGAAGACCGCGAACTGCTGCTCGTCGGTGGCCACGGACGGGTACTCGTAGCCGGCGCAGTGGTGCCCGCCGGTCACCTTGCCGAGCTTGCCCGCGTTCTCGTCGATGCCCGCGCGCAGGTCGTCGGGGAAGTAGTTCCGCGAGATCATGCCGGTCAGGCTCGCGGCGCCCGGGTCGTCGGTGCGGGTCTTCAGGCGTACGCCGTCCCGGAACGCCCCGCTGCCGGCCTCCGCCACCGTCATCCGGTCCGCGACCACGTCGAGGATCCACGCGGCGGCCGGTTCGCCGTCGCGCAGCAGCGCCACCATCACGGCGAAGGGCGCCTTTCCCCCGGCGAAGTTGTTCGTCCCGTCGACCGGGTCGACGATCCACACCGCGCCGGCGTCGCCGACCCGCTCCAGCACCGCCGGGTCCGCGGCCACCGCCTCCTCGCCGACCACGGCCGAGCCGGGCAGCAGCGCGGTCAGGCCGGCCGTCAGCGCCCGCTCGGACTCCTGGTCGGCGACGGTGACGAGGTCACCGGGCGACTTCTCCTGCACCTCGTCGTCGGCGAGCCGCCGCCAGCGCGGCAGCACGACGGTCGCGGCCACCTCACGGACCAGGTCGGTGACCCGGTCCAGCACGTCGTCACGCACGCGGTGGCAGCTTCACGACGCTGACGAAGAACTCGTCGATCTGCCGGATCACCGCGATGAAGCGCTCGAAGTCCACCGGCTTGGTCACGTACGCGTTGGCGTGCAGCTGATAGCTGCGCAGGATGTCCTCGTCGGCCTGCGAGGTGGTGAGCACGACGACGGGGATGCGGCCCAGGTCCTCGTCCTTCTTGATCTCGGCGAGCACCTCCCGGCCGTCGCGGCGCGGCAGGTTGAGGTCGAGCAGGATGAGGTCGGGGCGTACGGCGTCCGCGTACTGGCCCTCGCGCCGCAGGTAGGACAGCGCCTCGGCGCCGTCGGAGACGACCGTGAGCCGGTTGCGGACCTTGTGCTCCTCGAACGCCTCCTGCGTCATGAGCACGTCGCCCGGGTCGTCCTCGACGAGCAGCACCTCGATCGGGGTCCCGTCCTGGCGAATCGCTCCGGTCATGTGGCGACCTCTTTCACTTTCTCCTGAACGGGTACGCCCGCGAGCAGCGGCAGCGTGAACCAGATCGACGTGCCTTCCTCGACGTCGAGGTCGAGCCAGATCCGCCCGCCATGGTATTCGACGATCTTCTTCACGATGGCCAGCCCGATGCCGGTGCCCTCGTACGCGTCCCGCGCGTGCAGCCGCTGGAAGATGACGAAGACCTTGTCGGCGAACTCGGCCTCGATGCCGATGCCGTTGTCCCGGACGTTGATCTTCCACTCCTCGCCGTCCTGCCCGCCGGTGACCCGGATGACCGGCGGCACACCCGGGCGGCGGAACTTCAGCGAGTTGCCGATGAGGTTGACGAACAGCGTGGTGAGCAGCGGCTCCTCGCCCTCCACCGTGGGCAGGTCGGACCAGGTGATCTCGGCGTCCTCGCCGGCGCGTGGCTCGAGCTGCGACTTCACCTCGGTCATCACCCGGTTGAGGTCGATGTCGGTGAAGCCCGAGGTGAGCCGGCCGATCCGGGAGAACGCGAGCAGGTCGTTGATCAGCCGCTGCATGCGCTGCGCGCCGTCGACCGCGAACCCGATGTACTGGTCGGCCCGCTCGTCGAGCTTGCCCTCGTAGCGGCGCTGGAGAAGCTGGCAGAAGCTGGCGACCTTGCGCAGCGGCTCCTGCAGATCGTGCGAGGCCACGTACGCGAACTGCTCGAGGTCGCGGTTGGACCGGGTCAGCTCGTCCGCCTGCTGCTTGAGCTGGTCGTTGACCCATTCGATCTGCCGGCGGGCCTCGCGTACCTCGGAGAGCTCCGCGGCGATCTGCCGCCGCATGCCGTCGACGTCGCCGGCGAGCTCGCGCAGCTCGGGCGAGCCGGTGCTCTCGATGTGCCGGTCGTAGTCGCCGTCGGCGACCTCGCGGACCTGCCGCGCGAGGTCGGTGACCGGACGGCTGATCAGCCGGTCGAGCAGCAGCAGCAACGCCACACCGGCGATGACGATGATCGCCGCCGCGGCGATCTGGATGGCGACCATGCGCTTGCTGGCCTGCTTGGCGTCGGCCGCCGACCGGTTCCGCAGCTCGCCGATGTCGTTCTGCATCTTGGTGACCGCCGCGCGCAGGGCGTCGAACTGGGCGGTGGTGCCGGCCTCGATCAGCGCCTGCCCGGCCTCGGGCCCCCGGGTGCGCACGGCGTCGAGGATCGGATCGGCCACGGCGGTGTGCCAGGCGTCCGAGCGCAGTCGCACCTCGGCGACGTCCGCGCGGATCCGGTCCTCCAGCGGGCCCTTGCGCAGCAGACCGGTGATCAGATCGATCTCGGCCCGTTCGGACGCGAGCCCCTCGGTGTACGGCCGGAGGTTGTCCTCGCGGCCGGCGATCGCGAACCCGCGGATGCCGGTCTCCTGGTCGACCAGGGCCGTGTTCAACCGTTCCCCGGCCGCCCGCATGGGGCTGGCGCGGTTGACCACGTCGTCGAGCCGGCTGTTGCTGTTGGCGGCCGTGAACGCCGCGATGACGCCGAGGGCGGCGAGCACCAGGCCCACGGTCACGCACAGCGCCAGCACCCGGCGGCGCAGGGTCCAGCTGTCCACGTTCAGCAGGCTCATCGACCGCCGCCGCGGGAGATCAGCAGCATCGCCACGTCGTCGGCGAGCGGGCCGCCGTTGGCCTGCTCGGCGCGCCCGACCAGCCACGCCGGCAGCGCGGCCAGCGGCACGTCGCGGGCGACCGGTTCGGCGAGCAGGCCGCAGAGCCCTTCGACGTCGAGACGCTCGTTGCCGACGCCGGTGTGGCCCTCGATCAGACCGTCGGTGTACATCAACAGGGACCAGTCATCGCCGGTGAACTCCACGTCGGTCGCGGGGGTGGGAGTGGGGCGCACGCCGAGCACGATGCCGGTCCGCGCGGTCACCGGCCCGGCCTTGCCGCCGGAGAGCAGGACGGGCGGCGGGTGGCCGGCCAGGCGTACGGTGGCGCGGTTGCCGACCAGATCGATGGAGACCATCGCCACCGTGGCGAAGACCTCCCGCGCCCGCCGCTCGGTCATCAGCACCTGTTCGAGTGACGCCAGCACCTGCTCCTCGGGCACCCCCGCGAGCACCAGCGCCCGCCACGCCACCCGGAGCTCGACGCCCAGAGCCGCCTCGTCGACGCCGTGGCCGCAGACGTCCCCGACGATCACGTGCAGCTTCTCCGAGCCTGCCTGCACGACGTCGAAGAAGTCGCCGCCGAGCAGGCCCATCGCGCGCCCGGAGCGGTAGAACGTGTGGACCGCCACCTCGGTGGTCTGCATGAGCGGCTGGGGCAGCAGGCCGCGTTCGAGGCGGGCGGATTCCGCCTGGCGCAGCTCGACCTCGCGCAGCCGCTGCGCGTTCTCGTCGGCCCGCTTGCGCTCGACGGCGTAGCGCAGCGCGCGAACCAGCAGGACGCCGTCGACCTGACCCTTGACCAGGTAGTCCTGCGCGCCCTCGGCGACCGCCTGGACGCCGAGGTGCTCGTCGGAGCGGCCGGTCAGCACGCACACCGCGGCGCTGCCGGCGACGGCGAGCAGCTTGCGCAGCCCGTCGATGCCCTCCGCGTCGGGCAGGCCGAGGTCGAGCAGCACGCACTGGATGCCGCGCAGCATCGGCCGCGCCTCCCGCAGGCTGGTCGCGACCTGCACGTCGAACGAGGCGCCGGCCTCGGCGAGCAGCTCCTGGACGAGGAAGGCGTCGCCCTCGTCGTCCTCGACGAGCAGCACGCGCAGACGCTCGGGCGCCTTCATCCGCGGGGGCGGCGGGGCGAGTTCGGTCACGGTGTCACCCCGCCCGGCGTCGGGCCGTGAGCGGCACGCGGAACCGCGGCTTCGGCTCGGCTGGCACGGTTGATGGCTCGACTCCTTCGGCGGGCATGACCCGCTGATCGTCCACCACGGGTCCGGGAGGCACAACACCGCCCACCCCCGAGCATCGTCCCGGCGGACGCGTGGGTGACCGTGTTCACGCGGGCGGGCCGTACGAGGGGTCCTCGGCCACCCGCCGCGCGTGGCGTGCGATGACCTCGCCGAGGATGCCGTGCAGCCGCCCGCAGTCCCGGCAGTGCAGGTTCTCGTCGAGGCTGCGACTGCCGCACCCGATGCACAGGCCCCGGTCGTCGGGATCGCGGTACGCCTCCAGCGCCCGGCACAGCGCCCGCACGACGTGATCGCCGAGCTGGAACGTCACGTCGCCGAGGGCCGTACGAAGCCCGAGCACGGCCACCGCTCCCGCCTCGGGCGCCGGGTCGTACGGAGCCACCCGCCCGACGAAGTCGGCGAGGACGGCGGCGGGGTCGATCGGGGCTGTCACGCCGACAAAGTTATGCCACCGGGCCGTAAGATCGCCCGGCTAGGGTCACGAGGTCCGCGAGGCGCGTGGGGGATTCTGTGGGGGTTCCGGGCACCGAGGCCGCGGACCGGGCGCTGACCCGGCCCGCCCGGCGCGGCTGGGCGGCCCTCGTCGCGATCCTCATCCTCGCCGGGGCCGGGGCGTTGTCGGTGCCGGCGGTGCAGCCGCCGGACGCCCGTCCCGCCGACGCCCCCGCCGCTCAGTTCAGCGCGGGGCGTGCGTACGAGCACGTCAAGGCGATCGCGGCCACGCAGCACGTGACCGGCAGCGCGGCCAACGACGCGCCCCGCGAGCACGTGCTGAGCGCCCTGCGGGGCCTCGGCCTGACCCCCGAGGTGCAGGACACCGTCTCGGTGCAGGGCAGTGACCTGTCGTCGAGCGCCGGCGGCATCGGTCTGGCCCGGGTCCGCAACGTGGTCGCGCTGTGGCCGGGCACCGCCTCCACCGGCCGCATCTTCCTCGTGGCGCACTACGACTCGGTGCAGACCGGTCCCGGCGGCAACGACGACGCGGCGGGCACGTCGGCGATCCTGGAGACGGCCCGGGCCCTGACCAGCGGTCCGCGCCTGCGCAACGACGTGGTCCTCGTGCTGACCGACGCCGAGGAGGCGTGCCTGTGCGGCGCGAAGGCGTTCGTGGACCAGCACCCGCTGGCGCGCGACGGCGGCGTGGTGCTCAACCTCGAGGCGCGGGGCAGCAGCGGCCCGGCGATCATGTTCGAGACGGCCGCCCGCAACGCGGGGCTGGTGGACGTCTTCGGCCACGCGGCGCACCCGGTGGGTACGTCGTTCGCGGTCGAGGTCTACCGGCTGCTGCCCAACGACACCGACTTCACGGCTTTCCGGGAGAAGGGCTTCACCGGGCTGAACTCGGCGTACATCGACGGGGCGGCGGTCTATCACACGCCGCTGGACACGCCGGCGGTGATGAACCGGGACAGCCTGCAGCATCTCGGCGACAACGTCCTGTCCCTGACGCGGGAGCTGGGCGATCGGGACCTGCCCGCGCTGCGGTCCGGCGGCGACGCCACATACTTCCCGGTGCCGGGCGGGCTGCTGCACTACCCCGGCTCGTGGACGTGGCCGCTGGCCCTCCTGGCGCTGGCGGCGGTGCTCGCGCTCGCCGTCCTGGCCCGCCGGCGCGGGCTCGCCACCGCGCCGCGGCAGATCGCCGCGTTCGGGCTCACCCTCGTGCCGGTCCTGGCCGCCCCGGTGCTCGCCCAGCTGCTCTGGGCGCTGATGAAGATCATCCGTCCGGGGTACGCCGAAATGCCGATCGACCCGTACCGCCCGTGGGGCTATCGGCTGGCCGTGGTGGCGCTGACCGCGGCCGTGGTGTTCGCCTGGTACGCCCTCCTGCGCCGCCGCATCGGACCCGCCGCGCTGGCCGTCGCGGGCCTGCTGTGGCTGGCGCTGCTCGGCGTCGTCCTCGCCGCGCTGGCCCCGGGCGGCTCCTATCTCACCGCATTGCCGGCCCTCGCCGGTGCGCTCGCGGGCATCCTGGCCGTCGTGCTGCGCCGCGGCTTCCCGGCCGCTCTGGTGCTGTCGCTGGGCGCCTGCGCCGGGGTCGTCATCCTGCTGCCGACGCTCGTCATGTTCTTCCCGGCGCTGGGCATGAACCTGGCCGGCTCGGGGGCCTTCATCGTCGCGCTGCTCGCCCTCGCGCTGCTGCCGATCGTGGACCTGCTGCACCCCGAGGCCGGCGGCCAGCGCGGGACGGGCGCGCTCCGGGCCCGGCGGCGCGGCGCCCTGCCCACGCTGGTGGCGATCGTCGCGATGATCGTGGCCGCGGCGGTGGGCCTGTCGGTGGACCGGCTCGACACTGCCCACCCGGCACCCACCCACCTGATGTACGCGCTCGACGCCGACACCGGCCAGGCCCGCTGGCTGAGCGCGTCCGCCACGCCGACCGACTGGACGGCGCAGTACGTCGGCGACAAGCCCGCCACGGTGACCGACTCCCTGCCGGCGTTCGGCCCGGAGGAGCTGCTCTCCGGCCCCGCCCAGCCGGCCGGCCTGCCGGCGCCCGTGGTGACCAAGACCTCGGACACGACCGGGGCCGGCGTCCGCACTATCGCCTTACGCCTGACCCCGCAGCGCCCGGCGCGGCTGGTGACCCTGCACGTGGCCGCCGACGCCCAGGTCACGTCCGCGACGGTCGGCGGCCGGCAGGTGCCGGTGGACCGTACGGCGGGCGGGGCGTGGGGCTTCGGGTTCGTCTTCCACGGCCCGCCTCCGGCCGGCGTGGACGTCGTACTGACCGTGCGCGCCGGCACCCCGCTGCGGGTACGCGCGATGGACGCGAGCGACGGCCTCTCGGCGCTGCCCGGTTTCCGGGAGCGTCCGGCGGACGTCGGCGTCGTCGGCTCACACAGCTCCGAGATGCTGGCGGTCGCGCAGACCTACACGTTCTGAGCGGCGTCGCTACCGGCCCCGGCCGCGGCGGCCGGTGGGCGCGTCGAAGCGGAAGTGCACGAACAGCCGCCCCCAGTTGTCGCCGTCCTTCTCGACGCGATGGTAGAGCTGCTTGATCTCCTTCTGGTCGAGGAAGCGCAGCACCTTCTTCTTGAGCGCGCCGCTGCCCTTGCCCGGGATGATCTCGACCAGCGTGGCCTTCTTCTGGATCGCCTCGTCGATGATGCCGCGCAGCGCCTTGTCGATCTCGGTGCCCTTGTTGAAGATGTCGTGGAGATCCAGCTTGAGCTTCACGAAGGCAGCCTACTCAGCGCCGAACGCGGTCCGGCCGCCGTTCTTGCCGACCCACGCCTCGACCCGGCGCAGCGCGTCCTCGTAGTCCTCGTGCCGCTTCATCGCCGCCGCCAGCCGCAGGTGGGGCAGCGCCTCACTGAAACGGCCGGCCCGCTCCAGGGTCCGGCCGAGCACGTGGTGCGCATAGTGGTCCGATGGGTCACGCTCGATCAGCGTCCTGAGCTGGGCCTCCGCGCCGGCGAGCTGGGCCGAGTTGAAGTACGCCCGGGCGAGCAGCTGGCGGACGGCGGTGTTGTGCGGTTCGGCCTCCACGATCGGCTCGAGCATCCGGGCCGCCCCGCGGGGGTCGCCGGACTCGAAGACGAAGGTGGCCCTGCGGTACTCCTCCAGAAGATCCATGAACCCGCTCCCCCACGCTCGCGCCGCCCACTGAAATCAACGCTGGCACAACTCGAGTCGAACGGCGAGTGTTCCGCGGCTCCACTTTCCCGACAATTCCTCCCATTCGGTGAGCCTCGGCGCAGCACAATGCCGGAGTGGGGGACTTCCCGGCCCATCTCGTCCAGGCGCCCGTACGCCCGCGGCCGGCACGCGCCAAAGCGGCCGTCATCGGGCTCGTCACGCTGACCATGTGCCTGTTCCTGGCGGGCGCGACGCCACGGCCGCCGCTCACCTCAGCGGCGTTCGCGATCCCCGGCATGCAGGCGCTCGGCGCCCCGCCGGCCGGTCCGTCCTGGGCGCCGGCGCCCCGCGCCGACCGTGGGCTGTCGAGCGTCGCGACCGCCCGGGGCCAGACGTTCGCGCTGCACACCGCGGCGGGCGACATGACGTTCCTGCCGGGGGTCAACCTCGGCAGCACCACTCCGGGCCACCAGCCGGGCGAGCTGTCCGTCACGGCCGGGCAGTACCGCACCTGGTTCGCCGCGATGGGCTGGCTGGGCATCCGGGTGCTGCGGATCTACACCATCCACCCGCCCGCCTTCTACCGGGAGCTCGCCCGCTACAACCGCGCCAACCCGGGCCACCCGCTCTACCTCATGCAGGGCGTCTACCCACCGGACGAGTCCTACGCCGAGAAGGGCGACCTCTACGACAGGGGCGTCACGACGGCGTTCCGCGACGAGATCCGGGACGCGAGCGCGGCCGTACGGGGCCGGCTCAGCCGCGAGCCCCGCCCGGGCCGGGCCGCGGGCGCCTGGGACACCGACGTGACGCCGTGGCTGGCCGGGTGGATCGTCGGGCTGGAACTCGACCCGTCCGGCGGCCACCTCTCCGACCTGCACAACCGGGACGCGCCCGCGATCCGCGGCCGGTACTTCCGCAGCACCGCCCGGGCCACGCCCAGCGAACGGTGGCTGGCGGCACGCATGAACGAGCTGGCGGCGTACGAGGCGGCGCAAGGGCTGAGCCAGCCGATCGCGTTCGTGAACTGGCCGACGACCGACCCGTTGCGGCACCCCGAGGAGCCCCTCGGCACCGAGGACCTGCTCCAGCTCGACGCCAACCACGTGCTGCCCACGGCGCAGTGGCCGGCCGGGACGTTCGCCAGCTATCACGCGTACCCGTACTATCCGGATTTCCAGCGGCACGAGCCGGCGCTGCAGCGCTATCGCTACGACGGCCGGGTGGACCCGTACGCGGGCTACCTCGCGGCCCTGCGCCGCCACCACCGCGACATGCCCACGCTGATCACCGAGTTCGGCGTCCCGTCGTCGATCGGGTCCGCGCACAACGGCCCGCTCGGACGCTCCCAGGGTGACCACAGCGAACGCGAGGCGATGCGGATCGACGCGGAGCTGCTGCGGTTGATCAAGGATCAAGGGCTGTCCGGCGGCTTCCTGTTCGGCTGGGCCGACGAGTGGTTCAAGTTCACCTGGAACACCGTCCAGCACCAGGTCGCGGAGCGCCGCCAGCTGTGGCACGACCCGTTGACCAACGAGCAGCACTTCGGCCTGATCGCGATGGACGCGGCCGGCTCGCCCGACGCCCCGGCCGAGTACCTGCTCGACGACGAGTCGGCGTGGCCGGCCCGGCGGGTCACCGCGCGGGTGGACGAGTCGTTCGTCCAGCTGCGGATCGGGCTCGGGACGCCGGCGCCGAACGCGCTCACGCTCGGCTTCGACGTCCTCCCCGGGCTGACCGGCCCACCCGCGCCCGGCACCGGGAGCCGCGAGGCCGACGCCGCGTTCGTGCTGGACCCGGTGGCCCGCATGGGGCAGGCGTACCTGCGGAGCGCGCTCGACCCGATGCCGCTGGACTACGACGTGCCGCTCGCCCGGCGCGGGCCGGCGCCGGACGGCTGGCGGCGCTTCGAGCTGATCGTGAACCGGGACCTGCGGGTCCCGACGACCGGCGAGCGGTTGCCGGCCGAGCTGCAGAACGCCGGGGAGCTGCGGTACGGCACCCCGGCCGACGACAACCGCAACCTCTGGTACCGCGACGGCGACGACCTCGTGGTCCGCGTGCCCTGGGCGATGCTCGCGTACGCCGACCCGTCCAAGCACCTCGTCGGCGTGCCGAAGAAGGCGCTGACGACCCGGGTCAGCCCGGGCATCGGGGTGAGCGTGTCGGCGTCCGGCACCGACCAGGCCGTCGGGCACGTGACGTGGACGAACTGGAACCGGGTCTACTACACCGAGCGGCTCAAGGCCGGCGCCGCGCAGTTCCGCGACGCCGCGTTCGAGGTCACGGCTTCCTGACCAGCAGGGCCACCAGCCCGCCGCCGAGCAGCATCGTGCCGATGGAGAGCAGCGCGACCGGGCTCAGCCCGGTGACCGGCAGGCCGCCGCCCTCGCCCGGCTGCAGCTCGCGCGGCGGCGCCGACGGGTACGCCGACCCGGACGGCTCCGGGGCGACATCGGACGGCGCAGCGGTGACGTAGTCGCTGATCGTCAGGCCGTCCCGGGTCCGTACCACCACCGCCACGTCGTACGACCGGCCGTTGTGCAGCCCGAGCACCTCGCACCCGGACGCCGTGGCCTGCGTCAGCACGCAGCCGGAGGCGTAGTCCGCGGTCGCCGCCCAGAAGAACTCGAACGGCCCGGAGCCCAGGTCGGCCGGGGGGCGCCAGGAGATCCGCAGGCCGCCGTCGAGCGCGCGCACCTGCACGCCGGTGGCCGCGCCGGGCGGCCGCGGCAGACCGCCGACGCGCGCGGGTACGCCGTCCGCGCCCCAGCACGACACGTAACCCTCGAGGTCGACGCCGCACGCCTGGCCGGCGCCCACGTCCAGGTCCCGCATCCGGCCGCCGACCTCGCTGCGTCGCCCGTCCGCTGCCCAGCAGGACGTGCGCCCCTCGCGGTCGATGCCACAGACCCGGTCCCTCCCGGCGCTGACGCGGTCGAGCGCCGCCCCTCCGGTGTCGAGCCGTCCGCCCTGGCAGGACGCAAGCCCGTCGGTGTCGAGAAAGCACTCGTGTCTGCCGCCGACCGTGACCTGACGCGCCCCCCGGACCCGGGGGACGCGCGCCGGCCTCTCACCCGAGGCCCAGCAGTACGCCTCTCCACCGGCGGTCGCGGCGCACGTGGTGTCCCCGCCCGCGGCGATGTCGACGATCGGGGCGTCGATGCCGGCCACCCGTACGGGCGTCGCCGACCCGTCGCCCCAGCACCACGCGGTTCCCTCGTCGTCGACCGCGCAGGTGTGCCGCGCTCCCGTGGCGACCTGGACGAGAAGGTGGCCGTCCAGCCCGCCGACCTCGGCCGGCTCGTCCCGGTCCCGGCCCGCGCCGTCGCCCAGCTGCCCGGCGGAGTCGTCCCCCCAGCAGTACGCGTTCCCGTCAGCGCCGACCGCGCAGGTGTGCGCCTGCCCCGCGTCGATCTGCACCGCGGCCCGGAAGGCGAACACCGCCTGCCCGTTCTCGTGCGGACGGGTCCCGTCGCCGAGCTGCCCCGACGAGTCGTCGCCCCAGCAGTGGACGTCACCGAGGCTGGTGATCATGCAAGCGTGCGACCCACCGGCGGCGACGACACCCTCGCTCACGCCGGCGGCCCGCAGATCCTCGGCGCTCACCCCGGCCGGGTACGGCGCGTCCGCGGCGGCCGGCGCCGCCGTGAGGGCGACCATGGCGAGCGCGGCGAGCGCCGTTCCGATCCGGTGTCGCACCCGTGTGTCTCCGCTCGCCGCCCGATACAACGCGGGCAATTATGCGGAGTATCAAGGCTTTAGTCCGATTCCGACACGCCTCCGGCGGCTCGCCGTCGCGCCCGGGCCCCGGAACCGTCCACAGGTGCTACACAGGAAGCGGAAAGGCGCCGCAAAGCGTCGCCCGCGACAGTGGGGACATGACGATGGCGAACGCAGAACCCGGCACCGAGCTCCGGCGGCCGGACGGCGGCCCGGTCCGGGTCCTCGTGGTCGACGACGAGCCCACTCTGGCGGAGCTGCTCTCCATGGCGCTGCGCTACGAGGGCTGGGACGTGCGCAGCGCGGGCGACGGGCTCACCGCCGTACGCACCGCCCGCGACTTCCGCCCGGACGCCGTCGTGCTCGACATGATGCTCCCCGACATCGACGGCCTCGAGGTGCTGCGCCGGCTGCGCGGCGAGACGCCCGAGGTCCCGGTCCTGTTCCTCACCGCCAAGGACTCGGTCGAGGACCGCGTCACCGGCCTGACGGCGGGTGGCGACGACTACGTGACCAAGCCGTTCAGCCTGGAGGAGGTCGTGGCCCGGCTGCGCGGGCTGATGCGCCGGATGGGGCACTCGCCGATGCGGACGGACTCCCAGCTCGTCGTCGGCGACCTCACCCTCGACGAGGACAGCCACGAGGTGCGCCGCGGCGGAGACCTGGTCACGCTGACCGCCACGGAGTTCGAGCTGCTGCGCTACCTCATGCGCAACCCCCGCCGGGTGCTCAGCAAGAGCCAGATCCTCGACCGCGTGTGGAACTACGACTTCGGCGGCCAGGCCAACGTCGTCGAGCTCTACATCTCGTACCTGCGCAAGAAGATCGACGCCGGCCGGGCCCCGATGATCCACACCATGCGCGGCGCGGGCTACGTGCTGAAGCCGGCGGACTGACGTGCCCGCTGCCGCCACCACCCACCCGGCCCGCTGGCGCTCCCCGGCGGGCTGGTCGCTGCGGACCCGGCTCATCGCGATCATGGTGGTGCTGCTGACGGTCCTCGGCCTGGTCGTCGGCGGCACCGCCGAGATCTACCTGCGCAACACCCTCTACCACCGCCTCGACGAGCAGCTCCAGGAGACGGCGGGCCGGGCGCAGAAGCGCCCGAGCTTCCCCGGCGGCGAGCCGCACCTCGGCGGCGGCCAGTTCAGCGGCCGGGTGCCACCCGGCGCGCGGTCCGGCTCGATCTTCCTCAATCTGACCGCCGACGGCGGCGTGGACGGCGGCATCGTCACGCTGCGCGCCGACGCCGAGGGTTACTACGACAACCGGTACGAGCGCATTCCCGGCGCGACGGTCAGCCGGCTGAGCGCGGTGACGCCGACCAACGACCCCACCGACGTCGATCTGGGCGACCTGGGTGACTACCGCGTCGTCTCGACGGTCACCCAGGACGGCGTCGTCGTCGCGGCGCTCCCGCTCGAGGAGACCCACCAGACGCTGCTGGCCGTCGCGCTGGTCACCGGCGGGGCGGTGCTGGTGGCGCTGGTGGCGGCCGGGTGGGCGGGAGCGGTGATCATCCGCCGTACGCTCAAGCCCCTGAACCGGGTCGCGGCGACCGCGACCCGCGTCTCCGAGCTGAAGCTCGACCGCGGCCAGGTCGACCTGGCCCAGCGGGTGCCCGAGGCCGACACCGACCCGCGCACCGAGGTCGGCGCCGTCGGCGCCGCGTTGAACCGGATGCTCGACCACGTCGGGAACGCCCTGGAGGCGCGGCACGCCAGCGAGATGCAGGTACGCCAGTTCGTCGCCGACGCCAGCCACGAGCTGCGCACTCCGCTGGCGGCGATCCGCGGCTACGCCGAGCTGAGCCGCCGCAGCCGGCAGCCGGTGCCGGACGAGATCGGCCACGTGCTGGGCCGGGTGGAGTCCGAGGCGAAGCGGATGACCGCGCTGGTCGAGGATCTGCTGCTGCTGGCCCGGCTGGACGCCGGACGGCCGCTCGCGCACGACCCGGTGGACCTGACGATGCTGGTCGTCAACGCGGTGAGCGACGCGCACGCCGCGGGGCCGCGCCACGACTGGCAGCTGGATCTGCCGGAGGAGCCGGTCACGGTGACCGGGGACGAGCAGCGCCTGCACCAGGTGCTGGTGAATCTGCTGGCCAACGCCCGTACGCACACGCCGGAGGGCACGACCGTGACCGTCGGCGTGGCGCAGGAGCACGGCGCGGCGGTGATCCGGGTGACGGACGCGGGCCCGGGGATCCCGCGGGACCTGCAGCCGAAGATCTTCGAACGGTTCGCGCGCGGGGACAGCTCCCGGTCGCGGGCGGCGGGCAGCACGGGCCTCGGCCTGTCCATCGTGCACGCGGTGGTGACCGCGCACAGCGGCACGGTGGCCGTCGACAGCGTCCCGGGCCGTACGGAATTCACCGTCCGGCTGCCGGCGAGCCCGGAGCTACAGACCGCGCCGGAGCCCGTCCATGAGTACGTCGCGCAGGTCGTCCAGTAGCGCGCCGGCCGCATCGCCGTCCGAGACGTGCAGTTCCAGCGGGACGGACTCGCGGTCCCGGCCGACCAGCACGTCGAGCGCGCACAGGGCCCGGCCGGCCAGTTCGCCGGTCACCCCGGGCACCGCGGCGGCGCGCAGCCGGCCGTCCAGCCACGGCCGCCCCTGGGCGCCCGGCAGACCGGCGGCGATCGCCGCGATGGCGGCCAGCGCCTGGGCCGGCGGGATGTCACCGAGCAGGAGCTGCGGCGTCTCCCACACCCGCAGCACCACCACCGAGACCGCCTGGTGCCGCTCGGCCGGGGAGAGCTCGGCCAGACCGTCCAGGAGGTACGGCGCGCTCGCGTTGTTCATGCGTCTCATGTCAGCACACGCAACTTGCATGTGCCCATACCCCGGCTGACGGACATCGCACGACGGCGATGGGCTACGATGGCCGCGTGTCCCGTTGGTATTCGTGGTTTACGAGGCCGGCTCCGCCGGTGCCTCGGCCATGAGTTCATGACCTGAGACACCCCAGCAGGGCCGGCAGAGGCAGCGACGCTTGAGTCGCTGCCTTTTCGTTTGCGACGAGCCGGCCTGAGCTCGGGGACGCCGGCCCCGGGATGCCGGCGGAGAAGGAAGTCAGCCGTGACCATCCCCGAGGTTCAGCGGGTCAGCGACCACCGCATCGAGCGCGTCGTCCCGTTGATGAGCCCCGCCCTGCTGCACCACGAGCTGCCGCTGACCCACGAGCTGTCCGCGAGCGTGCTGGACGGCCGGCGGCAGGTGGAAGCCGTGCTGGACGGCCGAGATCCCCGCTTGCTCGTCGTCGTCGGGCCCTGCTCGGTGCACGACCCCGCGGCCGCCGCCGAGTACGCCGACCGCCTCGCCGCCGAACGCGAACGGCTCGCCGACGACCTGCTGATCGTCATGCGGGTGTACTTCGAGAAGCCGCGGTCGACGGTCGGCTGGAAGGGCCTGATCAACGACCCCGCGCTCGACGGGACCGGGGACGTGGGCAAGGGGCTGCGGACGGCCCGGTCCCTGCTGCTGCAGGTGCTCGAACGGGACCTGCCCGTCGCCGTCGAGTTCCTCGACCCGATCACGCCGCAGTACATCGCGGACACCGTGGCGTGGGGTGCGATCGGGGCCCGTACGGTCGAATCGCAGGTGCACCGCCAGCTCGCCTCCGGCCTGTCCATGCCGATCGGCATGAAGAACCGCCCGGACGGCAGCATCGCGACCGCCATCGACGCGATCAACGCCGCGGCCGTGCCGCACGTCTTCCCCGGCATCGACGTCTCCGGCACCCCGGCGATCATGCACACCACCGGCAACCCGGACTGCCACCTGGTGCTGCGCGGCGGCAAGGGCCCCAACTACAGCGCGGCGGACGTGCAGGCGGCGCTCGGGCTGCTGCGCGACGCGGGCCTGCCGGAGCGGGTCGTCGTCGACTGCTCGCACGGCAACAGCAACAAGGACCACCTGCGGCAGCCGATCGTGGCCGACGACGTCGCCGGCCAGCTCGAGGCGGGACAGCAGGGCGTCCGCGGCGTGATGCTGGAGAGCTTCCTGGTCCCCGGGCGGCAGGACCTGGGCGGCGAGCTCACGTACGGCCAGAGCGTCACCGACGCGTGCATGGGCTGGGAGCCGACCGTGGGCGTGCTGGAACGGCTGGCCACGGCGTCCGCCAAGCGCCGTTCCGGCCTCACAGGCGGCGCACAGTAAGGGCATAAGGGCCCGACAGGCGGGCGGAAGACAGTACGAGGGTCAATGCTTCCGCCTGCCTTAAGGACCCTTGATGACCTCGACGTTGCCCGTACCGCCGACGGTGGAGCCGGTGTACCCGCCGGCCGGGCCCCCCGCGGCGCGCGACGCGCCGTGGGTGCGCCCCGCGCTGATCTCTCTGCTGCTGCTCACCGGGATTCTCTACCTGTGGGGGCTGGGCGCGTCGGGCTGGGGCAACGCCTTCTACTCGGCCGCCGTGCAGGCCGGGTCGGAGAGCTGGAAGGCGTTCTTCTACGGCTCGTCGGACGCGGCCAACTCCATCACCGTGGACAAGACGCCCGCCTCGCTGTGGGTGATGGCGCTGTCCGTACGGATCTTCGGCCTGAGCTCGTGGAGCATCCTGGTCCCGCAGGCGCTCATGGGCGTCGCGACGACCGGCCTGCTCTTCGCCACGGTCCGCCGCTGGTACGGCCCCGCGGCCGGCCTCATCGCGGGCACGGTGTCGGCGCTGACCCCGATCGCCGTGCTGATGTTCCGGTTCAACAACCCGGACGCGCTGCTCGTGCTGCTCATGGTCGCCGGGGCGTACGCGACCGTGCGGGCGATCGAGAACGGGTCGACGAAGTGGCTGCTGCTGGCCGGGGTCTTCGTCGGCTTCGGCTTCCTCACCAAGATGCTGCAGGCGCTGCTCGTGGTGCCGGCGTACGCGCTCGCGTACCTGGTCGCCGGTCCGCCGAAGCTCGGTAAGCGGCTCGTACAGCTGGTGCTGGCCGGGCTGGCGATCGTCGTCTCGGCGGGCTGGTACATCGCGATCGTCGAGCTGGTGCCCGCGTCGATGCGGCCGTACGTCGGCGGCTCGCAGAACAACAGCCTGCTCGAGCTGACCCTGGGCTACAACGGCCTGGGCCGGCTGAACGGCGACGAGACCGGCAGCGTCGGCGGCGGGGGTGGCGGCAACCGGGGTGGCGGCTGGGGTGAGACCGGGATCCTGCGGATGTTCGACGCCGCGCAGGGCGGTCAGATCTCGTGGCTGCTGCCGGCCGCGCTGATCGTGCTGGTCGCCGGCCTCGTGCTGACGCTGCGGGCCGCGCGGACGGACCGGCTGCGGGCCGGGCTGCTGTTGTGGGGCTCCTGGCTCGTCGGCACCGCGCTGGTCTTCAGCTTCATGCAGGGCATCTTCCACGCGTACTACACGGTGGCGCTGGCGCCGGCGGTCGGCGCGGTGGTCGGCATGGGCTCGGCGCTGCTGTGGCGGCACCGGCGCAACGTGTTCGCCGCGCTGACGCTGGCCGCGGCGATCGGCGTGACCGCCTGGTGGTCGTGGCACATGCTCGGCTGGAGCCCGGACTTCGTGCCGTGGCTGCGCTGGGTCGTGCTGATCGGCGGCGGCGTGGCGGCACTCGGCGTTCTCGCCTCGCTGCGGCTGCCCGCGAAGGTGGCGCTGGCCGGCGCGGCGGTGGCCCTGGGTGCGGTGCTCGCCGGGCCGGCGGCGTACGCGGTCCAGACGGCGTCGGAGCCGCACACCGGGTCGATCCCGTCGGCGGGACCCGCGACGCAGGGCGGCTTCGGCCCCGGCGGCGGCCGCGGCGGGCGCGGCTTCCCCGGCGGTGGCTTCCCCGGCGGTGGGCCGGGCGGCGGCTTCCCGGGCCGCGGGCAGGGCGGGTTCCCCGGTGGAACGGCGCAACCGGGCACGCCTCCTCAGGGCGGCTTCACCGGTCGCGGCGGCGGGATGCGCGGCGGCGGCATGGGCGGCCTGCTCGACGCGGCGACCGTCAGCGACCAGATGAAGGCGCTGCTCGACGCGAACGCGGACCAGTACACCTGGGTGGCGGCGGCCGTCGGCTCGCAGAGCGCCTCGGGCTACCAGCTCGCCACCGAGGACCCGGTCATGGCGATCGGCGGCTTCAACGGCAGCGACCCGTCGCCCACGTTGGCGCAGTTCCAGGAGTACGTGGCCGAGAAGAAGATTCACTACTTCATCGGCGGGGGCGGTTTCGGCGGCCGTGGCGGCGGCACCGGCGGCAGCAATGCCGGCTCGCAGATCGCCTCGTGGGTCGCGGAGAACTTTCCGTCCCAGACGGTCGACGGCGTGACCGTCTACGACCTGACCACCACCAAGTGACGCGCCACGACTGCCCGCAGGCGGCTCCCGGATCCGGGGGCCGCCTGCGGCGTCGGCCGCACAGTCCGGGCACAGGCTCATCACACAAGGGACAAAGCGCGGCCGACGACCTTGATGGCATGAGCCTTTCCACCACGTTGCCCTCGCCCTCCGCCGGGCGGGACCGGGTCGTCGCCCCGGTCCTCGACGTCGTCGTCCCGGTCTACAACGAGGAGATCGACCTCGAGCCCTGCGTCCGCCGGCTGCACGCGTACCTGGCGGCCGAGTTCCCGTACCGGTTCCGGATCACGATCGCCGACAACGCGAGCACCGACTCGACCGCTGACGTGGCCCGCCGGCTCACCGAGACGCTGCCCGGCGTGGACTCGGTACGCCTCGCGGAGAAGGGGCGCGGCCGGGCGCTCAAGCACGTGTGGACGCACTCCGACGCGGCCGTGCTCGCGTACATGGACGTGGACCTGTCGACCGATCTGGGCGCGCTGCTGCCGCTGGTCGCGCCGCTCATCTCGGGCCACTCGGACCTGGCGATCGGCTCCCGGCTGGCGCGCGGGTCACGGGTCGTCCGCGGCGCCAAGCGTGAGTTCATCTCCCGCAGCTACAACCTGCTGCTGCGCGGCACCCTCGCGGCGCGCTTCTCCGACGCCCAGTGCGGCTTCAAGGCGATCCGGGCCGACGTGGCCGCCCGGCTGCTGCCGATGGTCGAGGACACCGGCTGGTTCTTCGACACCGAGATGCTGGTCCTCGCCGAGCGGGCCGGCCTGCGCATCCACGAGGTCCCGGTGGACTGGGTGGACGACCCGGACAGCCGCGTCGACATCGTGGCCACGGCGATGGCCGACCTGCGCGGCATCGCCCGTCTCACCCGCGCGCTGGGCACCGGCCGCCTCCCGCTGGCCGCGCTGCGTGAGCAGCTCGGCCGCAACCCGCTGCCGGTGGCCGGCGTCCCGGCCGGCCTGACCGGGCAGCTGCTGCGCTTCGCCGCGGTCGGGCTCGCGAGCACCCTCGCCTACCTCGCGCTCTTCGCGCTGCTGCGCGCCGGCATGGGCCCGCAGGGCGCCAACCTGGTCGCGCTGCTCGCGACGGCGATCGCCAACACGGCCGCCAACCGCCGGCTCACCTTCCGGGTACGCGGCACCGACGGCGTCTGGCGGCATCAGGCCCAGGGCCTCGTGGTCTTCGCCGTCGGCCTCGGGCTGACGAGCGGCTCGCTCGCGGTGCTGCACGCCGTGACCAGCCCGCCGACCGTGGTGGAGCTCGGGGTGCTCATCGTGGCCAACCTCGTGGCGACGGGCGTCCGCTTCCTGCTGATGCGCATCTGGGTCTTCCGCGCGGCCCGCGGCTCACTCACGCACATGCCATGAACGCAAGCCTCCGAACGGTATGAATTCTGTGACCTACGGGTAACAATGGACCCATCGATCGGGGTGGTTCCGACGTCCCCGGTCGTCGTGCCCCTACGTCCGGGCCCCGCCGGAGGTGCGACATGCTCAGCAAGGAAGACAGCCGCCGGCTGGCGCAGCTGGAACGTCAGCTGCGCCGCGAGGATCCCGACTTCTGCTCGCGCATGGCCGGCGGCCGCCCGGCCCGCCGGCACGTCCCGCTGTCGCTGATCCTCGCCGCGACCGTCGTGTGGGCGGCGGCCCTGGTCCTAGCCGTCGTGGGATGGTGGGCGGCGGCGATCGTGGCGGGCGTGTGGGCGCTGGTCATCATGGTCGCGATCGGCTACCGCTGCCGCCCGGGACGCGGCACCGACATCCCCGACGTCCTCCCGCCCGCCTGGTAGACCCCATCAACCGACGTCCCCCGCCCGCCTGGTAGACCTCAACCAACCGGCGGACGGAGGGCCGCCTGGTCGACCCCAACCAACCGGCGGACGGACGCCCGCCTGGTCGACCCCATCAGTCCGCGGACGGACGCACACCCGGCGGGAGATCAGCCGAAGCTGAGCGTCGCCTCCGGCGCCTCGCGGGCCCGGGCGACCACCGCGGCCTCCTCCTCGAGCGCCTTGCGGGCCTTGGCGCTCACCGTCCCGAACGGCGTAACCGACAGCTCCACCCGTTTGCGGCCGGCCATCTTGGCCCGCCACACCCCCGCGATCTCCCCGTCCACGAGGATCACGCCCGGGTTGCCGAGGATGCGCCACACCTCCTTCTGCCGGGCCCGTTCCGGCAGCAGCACGTCGCGGTCGCGGGCCTGCAGCAGCGCGTCCATCGCCGGCACGAACCGCACGCCCGTCACCGGGCCGGCCGCCGCCAGCGCGGCCACCGAGCCCGCCGGGATCCACGTCTTGCGGCCGTCGAGGCGTACCTCCTCGAGGCGGCCGGCCGGCCACACCTTCTTGATCTCGGCCGGCGCCGACCCCAGGTACTTCGCGACCTCGGACGGGGTGGCCGGGCCGAGGAGGCGCAGGTAGGTCTCGATCAGGTCCTCGATGCCCTCGTTGGCGACGGGCTGCGGTGGCGCGTCCGGGATCGGGCCCAGCGTGGCGTCCCTGCCGCGGGACTCCACCTGGACGCCGCCGGCCAGGCCCGAGTGCTGCCACACGCCTCCCGAGACGTGCCGGGCTCCGCAGGTGCGGCAGTCATACGTCAGCTCGCGCGGCACCCGCCGGCTCACCTCGGTGCTCGCCTCGCCGCGCGGCATCGACCTCGTCACGACCTCCCGGAACGCGGCGGCCGTCGCCTCGAACGCCTTGATGCCGAGCTTGACGCCCTGCGCGATCTGCCGGCTGTTGATCCGGGCGGACGCGTCGGCGTCGCTGACCGGCCACAGCGCCTTGACGAGCGTGCCGAGGTCACGCCGCCGATGCAGGTGCGGCGCTCCACGGGCCGCCCAGACCATCAGCAGCCGGTCGTCGTCGAGCGCCGCATCCGTGCGGGCCGCCAGCCCGACCTGGACGGAACCCGGCGTGTACTCCTGCACGCCGAGGTCGAGCACGGGCAGGTCGCCGGGGCGCGCCGAGCCGCGGTCCGCCAGCCCCAGCGCGGCCACCCGGTAGGCCATGGCCTGCCTGCGGTCCACGTCCATGGGCACCTCCAGGAAATCTCAGCCGCGACGACCGTACCGCCGGGATGCGACATTTCTCAGCCGCTCCATCCGGCTGCCGCCGACCGAGACCAGTTCCCACGTGTCGAGGCTGCTGGGGCCGTACGGGCCCTCCTGCAGGATCGGCGGCTCGCCGGTGAGGCGGTAGCCGCAGCGTCGCGCCACGGCGGTGCTGGCCGTGTTCCCCGGGTCGATGCGCAGCAGCAGCCGGTTCAGCTTCAGCGTGCTGCGGGCGTACGCGGACAGCAGCGAGAGCGCCCCGGCAGCCAGCCCGCGCCGGCGGTGCTGAGCGCCCACCAGGTATCCCAGCTCGGCCTCCCGCAGCCCGGCGTCGACGCCGAAGAGCAGCACCTCACCCAGCGGTTTCGCGCCGTCCGTGGTGATCACCAGCTGGATGCGCTGACCGCTGAGGCGGCCCTGCCTCGCGCGTTTCAGGTACGCGACGCCGGCCTCGGTGTCGAACGGCGACGGCATCGGGGTCCACCGGGCGATGTCGGGCTCGTCGAGCATGGCGACCAGCTCGTCGAGGTCGTCGTCCCGCCACTCGCGCAAGGTGAGGCCGTCCCCGGAGAGGGTGATCGGGTACGGCAGGCGGCCGGGGGTGGTCATGGGCCGATCCTGCCCGTAAGGACCCGGTTCCTGCCAGTAGGCGGGGCTTCATAACCGGGTGAATGAAAGCCTCAGGCGCGGACCACGATGGGTGCGGAATCCCGCAAAGCCCAGTCGTGGCTTATGTCTGCGGCCGCGTGCAGCAACAGCGGCAGGTGGTGGCCTGTCAACTTATCGACAGAGGTCTCCGCGGCGTGCACGGTCACGTTCAGCGCCGCCACCACCCGGCCGTCGCCGTTGCGGACGCCGGTCGCGATGGACCGGATGCCCAGCGCGAGGTCCTGATCGGCGAGCGCCCAGCCCTTGGCGCGCACCTCGCGCAGCGAGCGGTCCAGCTCCTCTCGGTCCGGCTGCCACCGCGCGTCGATCCCCGACCGGCTCTGCTGTGCCAGGACCGTCTCCAGCTCGGCCGGGCTCAGCGCGGCGAGCAGCACCTTGCCCATCGAGGTGGCCGGCGCCGGGAAGCGGGTGCCGATCGAGACGGCCAGGGTGACGATCTTGGGTACGGCGACGCGCGCCACGTACACGATGTCCGAGCCGTCGAGCTGGGCCATCGACGTCGACTCGCCGGTCTGCGCGACGAGCCGTTCCATGTGCGGGCGGGCCACGTCCCACATGTCGAGGCTGTGCACGTACGCCATGCCGAGCTCGAGCACGCGCGGGGTGAGGGCGTACCCGCGCTCCTCCGCGCGCACGTACCCGAGCTCGGTGAGGGTCAGCAGGATCCGGCGGACCGTGGGCCGGGCCAGCCCGGTGTCGGCGGCGATCTCACTCAGCGTCGACACCCGGCGGCCCGGCCGGAAGCTGCGCAGCACGTCGAGCCCGCGCGCGAGGGCCTCGATGAAGTCAGGTCCGGCTTCGCGTGGCACGCGCTAATGCTTCCACTGCGCCGAGCCGGCGTCCCACTCGGTGTAGGTGTACGGGTTGTCCATCACCTTAGTTTCCGGGATGTCCGGGTTCATGCCCTTGAGCCACGCCTCCTCGCCCATCGTCGAACGGAGGTGCTCGATCGTGCGGCCGACGGCGGCGCGGGCGGCGGCGAGGTCGACCCCGACCAGCCGGCCGTCGCGCTTCACGATGCGACCGTTGATCACGACGGTGTCGACGTCGCCGCGCTGCGCCTGGAAGGCGACGTGGCCGTAGGGATGCAGGATCGGCGTCATCACCGGCGAGTGGTCGTTCTTGAGCAGCACCACGTCGGCCTTCTTGCCCGGCTCGAGGCTGCCGACCACCGAGTCGAGCCCGAGCGCCTTGCTGCCGCTGCGGGTGGCCCAGTCGACGACCTGCTCGGCGCGCAGGTGCACGTGCGTCACCGTCTCGGCGCGGCGGTGCGCCTCCATGTGCTCGCGCGAGCGGTCGGCGCCGAGCGTGGTCCGCATGGCCGAGAACAGGTCGCCGCTCCACCACACGCTGGTGTCCATCGACAGCGAGACCGGGATGCCGTGGTCGCGCAGCGTCCAGGTGGGCGGGTAGCCCTGACCGGCGCTCTGCTCACTCTCGGTCGAGACGGACACCGAGCCGCCGGTCGCGGCGATGCGGTGGTACGAGTCGTGCGTCAGCGTCGCCGCGTGCACGTACACGGTCTGCGGGGTCATGAAGCCGTTCTCGTGCATGAGGCGGATGCCGTCGTCGTTGGTCGCGCCCCACACGCCGGCGTGGGTGGTGACCGGTACGCCCAGCTCCCGGGCCACCTCGAACGCGGCCTTCTCGGGGAAGGACGGGTCGCCGGTGACGTCGAAGGCCATCTGGAAGCCCAGCATGTCGCCGCCGCCGGACATGCGCCGGTTGACGAAGTCGCGGAACTCGGGGCTGGTCGCCCACTCCCACGGGCCCTGCTGGATGTTGCCGTACGCGAGCACGAACCGGCCGGGCACCGCCTGCAGCGCGTCGACGGCGGCGTCCGCGTGCTGGGGCGTCTGGAGGCCGTGGGACCAGTCGACGGTGGTGGTGACGCCGGCGTCGATCGCCTCGATCGCGGCGAGGAGGTTGCCGGCGTACACGTCCTCGGGGCGGAACAGCTTGCCGGATTCGAGGTAGTACCAGACGAAGTACTGGGTGAGCGTCCAGTCGGCGCCGTACCCGCGCATCGCGGTCTGCCACATGTGCCGGTGGGTGTCGATCATGCCCGGCATGAGGATGCCGCCGGAGGCGTCGATCTCGGTCGCGCCCTCGGGTGCGGTGAGGCCGGTGCCGACCTCCGCGATGCGCTCGCCCACCACGAGCACGTCGGCGCCGGTGAGCACGGTGTGCTGGTCGTCCATCGTCAAAACGGTGCCGTTGCGGAACAGAACTGCCTCGGACATGGCCCTCCTTCGCTCCGGCGGACAGGCGTCCGTCTGGCGGTCAGTGTGTGACCGGCCGTGAGGACTGTCAAGGTTCCTCGTTGACATCCATGGTGATGCCGCCGCAAACTGACGGACATCTGTCCGCTATGCGGGCACAGATCGAAAGGCGGCTCATGGGCGCACTGGACGGACTGCTCGTCGCGGACTTCTCCCGGATCCTCGCGGGGCCCTACGCGACGATGCTGCTGGCCGACCTCGGTGCCACGGTGGTCAAGGTGGAGGGTCCCGGCGGCGACGACACCCGGACGTGGATGCCGCCGGTCCGCGCCGGCGTCTCCACGTACTACCTGGGCATCAACCGCAACAAGCGCTCGATCGCCCTGGACCTCAAGAACCCCGAGGATCTCGAGGTCGCGCAGCGCCTGGCCCACCGCGCCGACGTGATGATCGAGAACTTCCGGCCGGGCGGCCTCCAGCGCTTCGGCCTCGACTACGACACGGTCGCCGCCGCCAACAGCAAGATCGTGTACGCGTCGATCAGCGGCTTCGGCACCGGCGCGGGCGCGAACTACCCCGGGTACGACCTCATGGTGCAGGCGATCTCCGGGCTGATGAGCCTCACCGGCGATCCGGACGGGCCGCCGTACCGGGCCGGGATCTCGGTCTTCGACGTCATGGCCGGCCTGCACGCGAACATCGGCATCCTCGCCGCCCTGCACCACCGGGCGGCCACCGGCGCCGGCCAGCACGTCGAGGTCAACCTGCTGTCCTCCGCGCTGTCCGGCCTGGTCAACCACTCCAGCGGCTACGTCGCCGGCGGCACGGTGCCGTTCCGGATGGGCAACGCGCACCCGAGCCTGTTCCCGTACGAGCCCCTGCCCACCTCGGACGGCGAGCTGATCGTGATCGCCGGCAACGACGGCCAGTTCCGCAAGCTGTGCCAGGTGCTCGACCTGCCCGACCTGCCCGACGACCCGCGCTTCGGCCGCAACCAGGACCGTACGGCCAACCGCGAGCAGCTGCGCCCCATCCTGGTGGAACGGCTCAGCAAACGGACCAAGGACGAGTGGTTCCGCGATCTGCTCGCCGCCGGGGTGCCGTGCGCCCCGATCAACACGATCGACGGTGGCGTGGCGCTCGCCGAGGAGCTCGGGCTCGACCCGGTGGTGACGGTCGGCGGCGTCCCCGGCGTACGGAATCCGATCACGTTCTCGGACACCCCGGCCGGCTACGAGCTCCCCCCGCCCGGCCTCGACGAACACGGTGAGGAGATCCGCACGTGGCTGATGCAGGACTGAACTTCCCGACCTCGCTCGGTACGTCCGACGAGAAGCAGATCCGCCTGCTCGGCCAGGACCTCGCGGCCGACCTCATGGGCAAGGTCGGGTTCGGGGAGCTGGCGTTCTGGCTGGTCGCCGGCCGGCGGCCCACGCCCGGGGAGACCCGGGTGTTCGAGGCCGTGCTCGTCGCGCTCGCCGACCACGGGTTCACCCCGACGGCGATCGCGGCGCGGCTCACGTACCTCAGCGCCCCGGAGTCCCTGCAGGGCGCGCTCGCCGCGGGCCTGCTCGGCGGCGGCAGCCGGTTCCTCGGCGTGACCGAGGACTGTGGACGGTTTCTGGCTTCCACGCTGGCGGAGGCGGGCCCCGATCCGGACTACGACGCGGTCGCACTCGAAGCCGTCCGCAAGGCGCGCGAGGCGAAGAAGTTCGTGCCCGGCCTCGGTCACCCCGTCCACAAGCAGCAGGACCCGCGTACGCCCGTGCTCATGGCGATCGCGGACGAGGAAGGGCTCAAGGGCCCGCACCTGCGGTTGTTCGAGGCGATCGGGCGCGTACACCCGCAGGTCCTGAACCGGACCCTGCCGCTGAACGGAGCCGGGGTGTGCGGGGCGGCCCTGGCCGACCTCGGCCTGCCGGTCGACCTGCTGCGCGGCTTCGCGCTGCTGGCCCGGGCCGCCGGGCTGCTCGGCCACCTGGCCGAGGAGCGGCGCCGGCCGCTCGGCATGGACATCTACCTGACGGTCGACCGCAACGCGGTCTACATGGACACCGAAGACTGAGAGGAGCCGCCATGGCTGAGGTCGTCGCGGTCATCGCCTCCACGCACCATCCCTTCTACTACCGGGCCAGCACGGCCACCGGCGAGGACCGGCCGCCGTTCGCCGACGAGTGGGTACGGAAGATCACCGGCTTCCGGGAGACGCTCACGAGGGCGAACCCGGACGTGCTGGTGATGGTCGGCTCGGACCACTTCCACCAGCTGTGGCTGGACAACATGCCGCAGTTCCTGGTCGGCAAGGCGCCCTTCTACGACGCCAACTGGTACAACGAGGAGCGCGAGTTCGGCCTGCCGCGGATGCTGCTCAAGGGGCAGGAGGACCTGTCCGCGCACATCCTGCGCGCCGGCCTCGACGAGGGCTTCGACCTGGCGTTCAGCAACGAGCTGCGGATCGACCACAGCGTCACCTGCCCGATCATCACGCTGCGGCCCGAGGCGGACCTGCCGATCGTGCCGATCTACACCAACATCTTCGCGCCGCCGCTGCCGCAGCCGAAACGCTTCGTCCAGCTCGGCCAGGCGATCCGGGAGATCGTCGAGAGCTGGCCCAGCCACCTGCGCGTCGCGATCATCGGCACCGGGCACCTGTCGCTGGAGCTCGGCGGCCCCCGCCAGTTCGGCCCGCACGGACCGGACCCCGAGTTCGACCGGAAGGCCGTCGAGTGGATCGCCACCGGCGACCTGGACCGCTGCCTCGCCGAGGTGACCCTGGACAGCCTGCACTCCCCCGGCAACGCCACCCACGGCTTCATGGACTTCATGCTGATGATGGGCGTCGCCGGCGCCGGCCAGAAGGCCGACTACGTGGACAGCCTCGACCTGTTCCACACCATGGAGGCCTACTTCACCTGGTACCCGAACGGAGCCCCGCGATGAGCAAGTACCTCGTCGACAAGTTCCTGTTCACCATCGACCGCGACCCCGAGCTGGTGGAGCGCTACCGCGAGCAGCCGCGGGAGACCGTGGACTGGTGGGAGGCCGAACGCGCCAACGCGGTGCTCAACTGCCATGCCGGCGAGGCCTCCACCTGGCTGCGCTTCACCGACGAGGAACGCGAGGCACTGGGCACGCACGACCACGTCAAGCTGTTCGAGCTGGGCGCGCACCCGTTCCTGACGCTGACCCTGTTCATCGCGATGTTCGAACGCGACCACGGGCCGCTCGAGTACCAGAAGGCGTTCGGCGCCCGGCTCGCGCATTTCAACCTGCCGTACCCCGACATCGCCACCTGATGCGCGCCGCGCTGCTGCACGAGTGCGGGTCGCCGCCGGCGGTCGGCGAGCGCCCGCTGCCGACGCCGGCCGCCGACGAGATCCTGGTACGGGTCACCGCCGCGTCCATCACCCCGCTGGATCTGCTCTGCGCCACGGGCACGTCGTACTTCGGCACCCCGCCGACCCCGTACGTGCCCGGGGTGCAGGGTGTCGGCGTCCGCGACGACGGCGTCGCGGTGTGGTTCCCGACCACCGCCGGCATGCGCCCGGGCGACGGCAGCCTCGCCGAGTACGCCGCCGTCCGCGCAGCCGACACAGTGGAACTTCCCCCGGACGCCGACCACGGTTTGATCGCGGCCCTGGGCCTGTCAGCGGTCGCGGCCCACATGGCGCTCACCTGGCGTGGCGGCCTGCAACCGGGCGAGGGGGTCCTCGTCCTGGGAGCGGGCGGTGTCGTCGGTCAGGCCGCGATCCAGCTCGCTCTGCTGGAGGGCGCCGGCCGGGTCGTCGGTGCGGCTCGCTCCGCCGACGGCCGGGCGCGCGCGACGCAGCTGGGCGCGGCGGCCGTCTGCGATCTCTCAGGTGACGTTCCGGCACTGGCCGCACGGTTCCGGGAGGCCGCGGAGGGACCGCTGGATCTCGTCCTCGACCCGCTCTTCGGCATCCCGGCCGCTGCGGCGTTGCGCGTCCTGCGGCCCGGCGGCCGCCTCGTCAACCTCGGCAGCTCGGCGGGTGAGACCGCGCCCGTCGACTCGGCGACGCTGCGCAGCGGCTCGCTGCAGATCCTCGGCTACACCAACAACTCGCTCACAACGGCCCAGCGGTCGGCCTCGCTCGGCCTGATCGCCGGGCACGCCGCGGCGGGACGGCTGACGGTCGCCCACGAGACCGTACGGCTCGACGACGTCGGCGCCGCCTGGTCACGGCGGGACATCCGGATGGTCGTCACCCCTTAGCGCCCATCACCGCCGGTTCTGTCGTACGTTCTAGAGACCATGAGCGTCATCGATCTGGACCGCCCTCCCGCCGCGCCGTCGCCGCCCAGCCCTCGCCGCCCCAACCGGCGCCTGTTGACCGCCGCGGCCATCCTCGCGACCGGAGCGGTCCTCGGCAGCGCCGGCACGTACACCTACCTGCAGTCACGCACCGACCGCTCGCTCGAGAGCACGGTCTCCGTGCTGGTCCTGCCCGACACCGGCCCGCAGGCGAACGACGCGGGCGTCGGCGGCGTGGTCGTGCACGGCAAGGTCACCGACGCCACGCTCACCCGCCGGGTCACGCTCGTCAACGCCGGTCCCCGTCCGGTCAACGTCCACAACCTCAGCGTCGTCCGGCCCGGCCTGGTCGTCCGGGGCGTCGAGAAGCAGCGGTGGATCCGGCAGGGCGAGGCGGTGCCGGCCGACGCCGACATCACGATCATGTGCTCGCGCGGGCTGCCGATCGGGCTGCTGTCCGTACGGCTGTCGGTCCAGACGAACGACGAGCGGGAGCGTACGGTGACCGCCGTGCTGGACGGCTCACAGTGGAACGACCAGGCGCGTGTCGCCTGCGACGGGCACCTCTCGTAGCTGTCACAACCCGGCGGCGGCGCAGTGCGGCAGCAGGGCCCGCAGCACCGTGCTGTCCTCCCGCCGCCACACCAGAGCCAGCACCGCCGGAACGTCGATGCCGGTGATCGGCACGGCGGTCAGCTTCGAGTCCGCGCCCATCGACGCGCTGAGCACGGCGACCCCCAGGCCGCGGGCGGCCAGATCCATGACCGCGCCGGGCGCGGTCGCCTGCAGGGCGACATCGACCCGCACCCCCGCCGCCGCGGACGCCTGGTCGAGCACGGCACGCACCCCGGTCCCCACCGGCAGACAGATCAACGGGTACGCGCACAGCCGCCGCAACCCGACGCTCTCCTTGCCAGCCAGCGGATGATCCTCGGGCACCAACGCCACGAGCCCCTCGCTGACCACCGTCCGGTACGCGAGATCCGCCGGCGTCGTTCCCGCCGCCCCCACCAGAGCGATGTCGATCCGCCCGGCGCGGACGTCCTCGACGAGTGCGTCGGAGTCGCCTTCGCTGAGCGACACCTCGATGCGCGGATGAGCCCGATGGAAGGCGGCCAGCGCGTCGAAGAGCGCCGTCACCGTGCACGCCGTCACCATGCCGAGGCGCAGGTGTCCGCGTACCAGGCCTTTCACCTGATCGATCGCGGTCTGCACGGCCGCGGCGGCGGCGAGGGCGGCGCGCGCGTGGGGCAGGGCGGCGATGCCGGCGTCGGTGAGCCGTACGATGCGCGAGGACCGGTCGAACAGCTCGGCGCCGACCTCCCGCTCGAACTGCCGGATCTGCGCGCTGACCCCGGACTGGGTGATGTGCACGCGCTCGGCGGCCTTGGTGAAGTTGGCCTCCTCGGCCACGGCGACGAAGTACTCGAGCTGCCGCAAATCCATGACCGCGAATCATACCTACGGCAAGAACTATTTGTTGGACTTGTCACCGGCGTGGCGCAAGGCTGGGCTCATGACCGTACGAGAGAAAGCCCTTCACCCCGAAGACCTCACCCGCCTGTTCGTGGCACGGGCCAATGCGAAAGACGCCGAAGGCCTCTCACTGCTGTACGAACAGGACGCCGTGATGGCGTACCCGCCGGGCCGGCAGACAGTGGGCCGCGACGCCATCCGGGAGCTGTGGGAGAAGGCCTTGCCGCACATGCCGGCATTCGAACCGGAAGAACCGCTGCCGACCCTGATCAGCGGCGATCTCGCATTGACGTCGACGCCGCCGAAAGACGGCGCCGGGGCCCGCGCCCAGGTCGCCCGCCGCCAGCCCGACGGCAGCTGGCTGCGCGTCCTCGATCAGCCGGAGTTCTCATCCCCGGACAAGTGATCCATGCACAACCCCCGGGCGCCTGGGAAGACTTCCAGCCATGAACATCTCCGGAAACACCGTCTTCATCCCCGGCGCCACGAGCGGCATCGGCCTCGCCCTCGCCGTGGCCCTGAAGGACAAGGGCAACAGAGTCATCGTCGGCGGCCGCCGTACCGAGCTCCTCGAGCAGATCGCCGAGAATCACCCGGGCATCGGCACGGTCCGCATCGACACCGCCGACCCGGCAAGCATCGAAGCGGCAGCCAAGGAGGTCATCACCGGTCATCCCGACCTCAACGTGGTGATCGCAATGGCCGGGATCATGCGGGTCGAGGACTGGCACACCCCCGCCGGCTTCCTCTCCTCGGCGGAATCCATCATCACCACGAACGTCCTCGGTCCGATCCGCCTCATCGCGGCCTTCATCGAGCACCTGCGCACCCGCCCGGACGCCACCATCGTCACGGTCTCCTCGGGCCTGGCCTTCGCCCCGCTCAAGGCGACACCCAGCTACAACGCCTCGAAGGCCGCCATCCACATGCTCAGCGAATCGATCCGGCTCCAACTCGCCGACACCAGCGTGAAAATCGTCGAACTGGTCCCGCCGGCCGTGCGCACCGAGCTCCTCCCCGGCCAGGAGACCAGCGAATTCGCCATGCCGTTGGACGAGTACGTGACCGAGGTCGTCGGCCTCTTCGAGAACCACCCGGAAGCCAAGGAGATCCAGGTCGAAAGAGTCAAATTCCTCCGGTACGCCGAAGCCCGCGGCGACTACGACCAGGTCGTCACGACCCTCAACGCGGCCGACCCGCACGGCAAATAGCTCGGCGGACTTCGCCAGCCTGGTCCTCGACTCCGGAGGGGCCCGAGCTGCCGTGGCCGTCCTGGCCGGCCGGCTGGCGACCCGGCTGACCCGCTCGGTCCTCGCCGGCGCCCTGGCAGCTCTGGTCGTCCCGGCGGGGTGCGGCGCTCGCGATGCTGCTGGTCCCGCCGCCGTCGGACAGTCCGATGGCCCCGTGCGCCCAGAACCCGGCGCTACATCTGCGGTACGTCCCGGCGGCGGAAGGCGATGAACCCGGTCATGACCAGGGCGATAGCGACGACGGTCAGAGCGGCCAGGCCACCGGTGGCGACCGTTCCGAGCGGCGGGTACCCGACGTGCGTGGCAGGAGCAAGGTCGAGTGCCCACTGCGCGAGCTGGAGGCCGGGGCCGAGGAGAGCGATGAAGGTTGTCGCCGCATACCCCGCCCAGGCGAGAGCGAAGCCGCGGGGAAACAGGCCGAACAGCGCCAGGGCGAGACCGGCGAGCACGAATTCCGCCGGCACATAGCTCAGACCGGCCTTGACGGTGGCGCCGAATTCGTCGGTGCTCGCGACCGACCACGTGGTCGACAGCGCCAGAACCAATGAGGAGCACACGACGATGAGGATCAGTCCGGCCGCGACGGCGGCGCCGTGGGCTGCCAGCCAGCGCAGGCGGGACAGCGTGCCGGCCAGCCGGGCCTCCAAGCGGCCCTCGGCCTCTTCAGCACGCCATGTGCCGATCGCCTGGATGGCATACCCGGAGGCGATGACCGCCACATAAAGCTGAGTCGCGGCGATGAAGCCGTCCAGCGGTCGATCGCCTTCGATACCCATTGCCTCGGCCAGTGAGGGATTGCCGGCCACTGCGTCCAGGAACTGTCGGGAGAGCGCGCCCATCATTGCGGTGAGCAGGACTCCGCCGGCCAGCCAGCCCGCGACCGCAGGGCGGTGGATCCAGGCCGCGAAGCCGATCGGTCGCCGCCGGAAGCGGGTCGCACGTGCCGGGCCTGCGCCGCCGCGCAGCAGGGCGCTGCCGACGTCGCGGCGAGCGGCCAGCCTCACGGCCGCGCCACCGAGGATGAGACCGGTGACGGCGGGGACGGCGAGCACCCACCACCGCTGGTCGCCGAACGGCGCGGTCTTCTCCGCCCACCCCAGCGGAGACAGCCAGGTCAACCAGCTCATGGTCGTGTCACCGACCCCGCGCAGGACGTACGCCACGGCGAGCGCGATGAGGCTCCACGTGTAAAGCCCGCGGGGATGCAGCACCAATTGCGCCAGCAGAGCCGCAAAGCCCGCGAACACGAAGGCCAGCGAGCCGAGCGCCGCACTGTAGAGGATCGACCCGGACACCGGGACCCCCGCGACGGTCAGCCCGATGGCGAACAGGACGGACGTGGTGAGGATCGCCGCGGTCGCCACGATGAGGGCCGCCTGAGCAGGCTGGTGCCGGGCGATCCGGCCGCCGAGGATCGTCTCGAGTCGGCCGGACGCCTCTTCGCGTCGGGTCGAGGTGGCGATCAGGGCTATGCCGAGCAGCGGGAGCAGAAACGAGGCCAGGAACCCGAACTCATCCTGGATGACCCCACCCAGGCTGTCGATGCCGTCGACATGGCCGTTGATCGCGGCCAGCGCGTTGCCGGCGGTGACGGCCTCGGCGTAGGTGTGAATCTTGGCCGACGTGTCGTAGAGACCGGCGACGGCGGCAGCCGTCCCGATCATGCTGACCGCAAGGACGATCACCCAGACGAGGATGCCCCGGCGGTGGGTGCGCCAGACGATCCCGGCCATCGTGCCCAGGTGAGGCGGGCGGGGAGTCGCCGCACGGCTTCGGATGCTGATCGGCTGTCCCTCTGTCGTCATCGGACACCCCCGATGAAGCGCTTTGCGGCCCCAGTCCTCATCGCGCGGCCTCCGCAAGCGCCTCGCCGGCCTCCGGGGTGTCGGAACCCGCTCCGTAGCTACGCAGGAACAGCGCATCGAGGCTGGGCGGGGTGACGGTCAGCGTGTGGATCCGCGCGGCGTGCAACCTGCCGATCATCGCGTCAAGGTGTTGCGGGTCGACGGTGAACCTGATGTCGACGTGCCCGTCCAGGCGTTCGCAGACGCAGTCGGCCACCCCCTCCGCCCGGGCCACCCCCTCGGGTTCACGGGTGGTGGTCGCGTGCACCGATGTCCGGGTGTGACGGCGCAGGTCGGCAAGGCTGCCGGTGGTGACGGTACGGCCACGGCGAATGATGCTCACCCGGTCGGCCAGCGCCTCGACCTCCCCGAGGATGTGGCTGGACAGGAGCACCGTGACGCCTTCCTCCCGCCGCTCGCGTACGCATTGCTGGAAGGTCTGCTCCATCAGCGGGTCGAGCCCGGACGTGGGCTCGTCGAGGACGAGCAGGTCCACCTGCGCGGCCAAGGCAGCCACCAGGGCGACCTTCTGGCGGTTGCCTTTCGAGTAGTCCCGGATCCGCTTCGTCGGATCCAGGTCGAAGCGGTCGATCAGGTCTTTCCGGCGCCTCTCGTCGACCCCGCCGTGGGTCGCGCCGATCACGTCGAGGCACTGGCCACCGGTCAGTCCGGGCCACAGCGCGACGTCCCCGGCGACGTACGCCAGCCGCCCGTGGAGGCGGGCGGCATCCCGCCACGGGTCGGCACCGAACAGTTCGACGTGGCCGCCGGTGGCCCGGATCAATCCGAGCAGGATACGGATGGTGGTGGATTTGCCGGCCCCGTTGGGACCCAGAAAGCCGTGCACCTCACCCGGATGCACAGTGAGATCCAGACCGTCGAGAGCACGCGCTCTCCCGAACGTCTTGGTGAGTTCCTGGAGGTGGATGACAGGGCCGGGCTGACTCATGAGGGCTTCTCCTCTCCGGGCGCGATCACGAACGCGCCCTGCGTATAGACCGCGGCGACCTCTTTGGCCCAGCGGGTGATCCCCTCCGGCGTGAGCGGGTCGACGCCGATCGCCGCGGCGATCGGGTTCCGAAGCAGGATCAGCGCGAGGTCGTTGACCAGAAGGAACGCGGCACGAACCGCTGGGTCCGCACCGGGCCGGGCGACGCCGACCTCGGCCATGGAATCGAGAAGCCGGCGAGTCAGGGCGTACCAACGACCGAACAGCGCCGCGCCCGCCGGGTCGTTGACGAGCAGCAGGCGGCGCAGGTAAGCGGGCAACGGAGAGCCGTGCGGGAAGGCGTGCGCGAACATCTCGGCGACGGACATCCAGCTGTCCCCCGTCACCGCCTCGGCCAGGTCTCGCTCGTCCATCGCGAACAGCGAGTCGAAAGCCTGCCCGGCATATTCGTCCACCGCGGCCCGCAAACCGTCCTTACTGCCGAAGTGATGCACCACCAGCGCCGGCGACACCCCTGCCGCCGTGGCGATCTCCCGCACGGTCACGGCGTCAGGCCCACGCTCGGCGAACAGGCGCAGCGCCGCGTTGCGGATGATCGCTTTGGCCGTGAGGTCACCTTCACCAGCGACTGAACTCATGTTCAATAGACTAAACAGATGTTCAGCACGGGTCAAGAAGTACCGACTCCGCCCTCGGCATGGTCGATGCCCGAGGGGCCCGCGCGGCTCAAAGACGAGCCCGGTCCACTTCTCAGACGGCGCTACCCTGTGCGAACGAACGAGCATGCGACTGCTGAGGCGGCCCACCGAGGTAACGAGTTCCGCGGTGGACCTGCGACGGCGGAACCCCGGAGACGTCGATGAGCGACCGGCCGGCAACCCGAACCGCCCTGATCACGGGCGCCTCCTCCGGCATCGGCCAGGCGACTGCCGACGCGTTCGCCCAAGCCGGCTGGCGCGTGTTCGGCACCAGCCGCCGACCCCGACCGCACCGTCCCGGCGTCCACATGCTTCAACTGGACGTACGATCCGACCAGGCCGTCATCGCATGCGTGAGCGACGTCATCGCCGAGTCAGGTTGCATCGGCGTGCTGGTCAACAACGCCCGCATGATGCACACCGGCATGGCGGAAGAGACCACCATGGAGCAGGCCCGCGGAGTCTTCGAGACCAACTTGTTCGGGGTGGCCCGGCTCACCAACGCCGCACTGCCACACATGCGCGCCCGCAGGCACGGGCGGATCATCAACATCGGCTCGGCCGCAGGGTGGATCGGCGAGCCCGGCGAGGCGGGTCGGCAACATCATCGGCGGCAACACCTTCGACGCGTTGATGATTTTCGTGGCGGATGCGGCGTACCGTCCGGGTTCGGTGTATGCCGGAGCAGCAACGGCGGGACTCCTGCTCACCGGCACGACGGCGATCATGACAGCGGTCCTGGCCGCTGGTCTGATCCTTCGTGAACGTAAGGGCATCGGGTTCGAAGGCGTGGCCACTCCCCTGATCTACGGCACCGCCGTCGTCATGCTCCTCGCACGGGCCAATATCTGAAGATCCGACGTGGTGACCACGGCTTCTCAAGTGCCACGCTCTCACCCGCTTGGACTGTCACGTCACCACCGGCGCTGGCGGCGCAGCCGCGAGGGGCGACCGTCGGGGTCGTAGAAGAGCAGGTAGGGCGGAGTGGCCCTGGCCCGGGTGAACGCCGACAGTCGCCGGGGGCTGTGCCGCCGCAGCCGTCCGGGTGGCCGGGTGCCATGCCGTCCGCCTTGGTGCCAGGCATCGAGGGCGTCGGCGGCTGCGTCCAGGGCGTGCAGGGCGTCGGCGGGATCGAGAAGGTCGCCGTCGTCACCCGGGTCACGATCGAGGTGCTCACGCATGAGTGTCATGCGCAAGTCGCGGGCGAACACCCGGGCGTGGTCGCCGAGTCCGGCCGGGTCGTGCGGTGGCAGCGGGTCGGCGCGTACGGGACGGCCCGCGAGCCGGTCACGAAGCATGGCCACGGGGTTTCCGGCGCGCAGCGGAGCGGGGTCGTTCCACCGTTCCCGAAAGGTGTGTTCGAGCTCGGCCACGACGGGGCCGCGGAGTTCGAGCTGAACATCGTGCCAGGGCGGCCGGTCACCGTAGACGCCGGCCATTCCGACCGGCTGTGGATCACCGGTTGTGACCCACTTCAACAACGGCGTCCTCCCTGTTTCGGCCTGCCGCGGCCGCTGCTCGACGGTCACCGGCCAATCCGTGGACAGCATCGCGTGTCGTGACGGCGTGAAGCGCGTGTCGCAGCCGGCGTCACTGGCTGGTGGACACGTCGCGGGTGATCTGATCGACCCGCTGGAGCCGTCCATCCGCCGAGAGCTGGCCGAACATGTAGATCTCTGTTGCGATCGTGTTCCCGGTGGCCATATCCGCAGTCAGGGTGTACCGCGCGGCCACCCGGTCCGCCATGCGCAGAGTCGCGTGCACCTCGACGCGAACGCTCTTGGCGCGCTTACGCGCCGGACGCACGTGCGCAAGCAACCTCTCCCGGCCGAGCTCGATGCCGTCACTACACATGACGAAATCCGGCGCGTGGTAGCGGTCGAACACGGTCCCCGCATCGTGGCCGCCGAACGCCACCTCTTGCGGATATCGGACGAGATAGTCAGCGACGGTGACATCCATGCTCAGCTCCTAACTCTGACATCACTGTCAAAGCTAAAGCCGTGCGGTAAATTTGACAACCGTGTCCGACCTACAGGAGCCGAGACGACGTCAGCGCGCCGACGCGCGGCGCAGCATCGCCGCGGTTCTGGATGCCGCCGTCGCCCTGCTCGGTGGGAAGCCGGACGCATCAATGGACGAAATCGCCGTGGCCGCCGGCGTCTCCCGCCAGACGATCTACGCGCACTACTCCTCCCGAGACGCGCTGCTGCACGCGGTGACACGGCACATCACTGCCGAGGTCGCCGTCAAGCTCAGCGGCCTCGATCTCGACAGTGGCAGCGCCGTCGAAGCCCTGGGCCGATGGATCGGCGCCAGTTGGACACTGCTGGAGCGCTACCCGGTGCTGCTCACTCCCGCAATTGTCACGCCGGACGGCGACGAGCAAGAGCGCCACGAGCCAGTGACGGGCGGACTGATCCGGCTCCTCGAACGAGGGCGCCATGGCCGCGAATTCGACCCGGCGATGCCCACCACCTGGTACCTCGCGGCCATCATCGGCCTCGGCCACGCCGCAAGCCAGGAGGTCCTCGCCGGCCGAATGACCCCGGACGAAGCCGGCGCGGCATTCAGGGAAAGCGCAATCAAAATATGCCGAGCGACGGATGCACCGGCACGCTGATCGGTCCGAACGAATTCGTGTGGCGTCGTCGCGCCGCACAGCGTGGGTGAACTCGCCACCCGGAGCCGCGCTGCTCGGCGTTCCTGCTCGCCGCCGGCTATGAGCAGGCCGCGTTCAAGCCCCGGTCACGCGCCCCGAACCCACGAAACGCAGGTCCGGGCTATTCCGATGTCCTGAGACATCACAGGGTGCCCCCGGTAGTGTGCTGGCTCAGGACATCGGAATAGGGTGTCTCGGGTCATCGGAATAGGTATGTCTCGGGTCATCGGCATGGCTGCGTGACCAAGCGGCCGC
>NZ_JBFAQM010000015.1:0-48717 GCF_040677315.1 Actinoplanes sp. NPDC049316
CAGCAGCAGCACCCGCGGGCGTGCCGGGTCCCGGGTCATCGCGATCTCGGCCTTGGTCGGGAACATCTCGTTGCCCTTGTGGTACGTGTGGTAGATCGTCGCGGTCCGGCCGGTGAGCGCCTCCCAGTCCTTGAGCGCCTGGTCACGCGGGGTGTCGGTGAAACCGCCGGCCGCCGCGCCCCACAACACGCCGCAGGACGGCACGAGCAGCGCGTCGACCCTGCACTCACCACTGGCCGCGGGGGCCGGTGCGGCAACGGTTCGGCGTACGGTCAGACGGATTTCCGGGCCGCCGGTGGTGCGGTGGCCATACTCGACGGAGCGCAACCGGGTGACGGCTGCGGTGGCCGACGATCGCAGCGCGAAGGAGTAGCTACCCGCCCTGGTGACGATCTTGCTGACGTCGAAGACGGCGACGGTGCTCGCGGTGGACAGCCTGGCAGTGCCCACGACGGTGCTCGCCCGGGGCGCGCGCCCGGCGGTGAGGGTCTTCTCCGACCAGCCGGTGCTCGGCACCCTCAGCAGGGTCAACGTCGATGCCGGCGGCTTGCCGGCGAGCGGCAGCCGCAGCTGCGCCCCGGTGAGCCGGGAACCCTGTGGCAGCGCTCTGACGGTGAACTTGAGGTACGACATCCGCGTCTCGCGCCCGGTACGGCCCACCACCAGCTTGTCGGCCTGTCCGAAGTTCACGGCCCGGCGGGTGCTGGAGGTGTAGGCGTCGTCGGTCGCGTACGTGCGTACGGTCGCGACGGCGGACCTCGTCGTGGCCGCGTGCGTCACGCCGGCGGGCGCCAGGCCGAGCACCAGGGTGACGGCGATCGATGCGCCGGCGAGCGTCCTGCGATGTCCTGCCACGAATTCGTCCTCCTGCACGGGGTTGCGGGTGCAGAACCGACGGTCCGGCGGCACCGGTGCAGTTGGCGGGACCGGGTGGGAGCAGGACGGGTGCAGAGCCTGGCTTTCTTGCGTCGTGGCTGGCCGATCGGCGACGCGGCCGTGCTGGTGCTCGGCACGAGCTTGCTGCCGTGCTTCCGCGCCGGCTGGGCCGAGAGGGACGGCTGGGCCACGAACCGGGCGACCGCACGGGTGTGGTCCACGTGGTGGACGGCGCGGCGGTGTCTTCGGCTGCCGCGGGTAGCGACGCCGTGGTACAAAAGTGCGCCCAAGATCGAGGTGACGACGGGGGAGACGATGCCCGGTGACGCGCTGATCGTCTGCGAGAGCCTCGTGCGGATCTACCAGACCGGCTCGATCGAGGTGCAGGCGTTGCAGGGCCTCGACCTGGTGGTGGACAGCGGCGAGATGGTCGCCGTCGTGGGCGCGTCCGGGTCCGGCAAGTCGACGCTGCTGTCGATCCTGGCCGGGATCGATGCGCCGACCGCCGGTAAGGCCCGGGTCGGGCAGTGGGACCTGTTGTCCATGTCCCGCGCGGACCGGGTCCGGTACCGGCGGCACACGGTCGGGTTCGTGCGTCAGCAGACCGCGAGCAACCTCGTACCGTATCTGACCTCCCGGCAGGTGATCGACCTGCCGATGGCGGCGGCCCGCAGGCCGGCGAAGGAACGCCGCGGGCGGGTGGACGAGCTGCTCGCTGCGCTGGGGGTCGCGGATTGCGCGGACCGCAGGCCGGGCCAGATGTCCGGCGGCCAGCAGCAGCGGGTCGCGATCGCGGTCGCGCTCGCCAACGAGCCGCGGGTGCTGTTCGCCGACGAGCCGACCGGTGAGCTCGACACCGCCACGTCGGCCGAGGTCTTCGGCGCGCTGCGGGACGTCAATCGGCGCTACGGCGTGACCGTCGTCGTCGTGACCCACGATCAGGCGGTGAGCGGTCAGGTGGAGCGGACCGTGGCGATCCGCGACGGGCGGACCAGCAGCGAGGTGCTGCGGCGTACGGCCACGAACGAGGACGGGGACACCCACGTGATCGCCGAGGAGTACGCGGTGATGGACCGGGCCGGTCGGGTGCAGATCCCGCGTGAGTACCGCGAGGCGCTGCAGCTGACCAACCGGGTACGCCTCGCGCTGGAGACCGGGCACGTCCAGATCCACCCCGACGGGACCGGCCGGTGACCGCGCCGCTGGTGACCGTACGCGGAATCCATCGCACGTTCGGCGCCGGACCGGCCGCCGTGCACGCCCTGCGCGACGTGTCCTTCGACGTCGAGGCCGGGCGCATGGTGGCGCTGGTGGGCCGCTCGGGCTCGGGCAAGACCACGCTGCTCAACGTGATCGGCGGGCTGGACCGCCCGGACGCCGGGAGCGTGCTGGTCGACGGCGAGGAGATCACCGCCCTGGACGAGGACGGCCTGTCCCGGCTGCGGCGCGACAAGGTGTCGTACGTCTTCCAGACCTTCGGCCTGATCCCGGTGCTGTCCGCGGCGGAGAACGTCGGCGCCCCGCTGCGGCTGGCCCGCACCGCCGCCGCCGAGCGGGAGAAGCGGGTACGGCTGCTGCTCGACCTCGTCGGGCTCGCCGAGCACGCCGAGCAGCGCCCCGGCGAGCTCTCCGGCGGCCAGCAGCAGCGGGTGGCGATCGCCCGGGCCCTGGCCGCCTCGCCCCGGCTGCTGATCGCCGACGAGCCGACCGGGCAGCTCGACGCGGAGACCGGCCGTTCGGTGATGGCGCTGCTGCGCGGGGTCGTCGAGTCCGAGGGCGTGACCGTGCTGGTGTCCACGCACGACCCGGTGATGATGGCGCTGGCCGACCGCGTGGTCCGGATCGCCGACGGACGGCTCGCGGAGTGATCGCTCTGGTGCGCCGCCGGGCCCGTAGCCAGTGGCCCGTCCTCGCCGCGCTGCTCGCCGTGGTCACGCTCGGCGCGACGCTGCTCGGCGTGTGCGCGCTGCTCGTGACGCACAGTGCCGATCTCGCGCTGGGGGTGGCGGCGGACCGGACCGACGCGGAACAGGCCACGGTCACGGCGTACACGTCGGCCATCGGCGGGGCGGACGCGGCGGCGGTGGCCGACTCCACCCGGGACGTCCTGACCTCGGCGCTGGCGCCTTTTCCCGTACGGACGGCGGCCCGCGCGTCCTCGGTGCTGCGGCCGTTGCCCGGGCGCAGCGACGACGCGCGGACGTACCTCTCCGGTATCGAGGACCTGCCGGACCGGGCCGAGCTGACCGGTGGTCGCTGGCCGCGGGCCGCCGGCGAAGCGGTGCTGCTCGAGCCGACCGCGAAGCTGCTGCGCCTGCGTGTGGGCAGCCGGGTGCACCTGGCCGCGAAGCCGCCGGAGGATCCCGCGCCGGCGGTGGACCTGACCGTCGTCGGCGTCGCGCGGCCGCTGCCCGGCGGCGGCTGGGACCGCGACCCGCTGGCCGGAACCGGCTTCCAGCCGGACTTCACCGACGGCAGCAGCGTACGGAGATTCCCGGCGTACGGGCCGTTCCTGGTGAACCTCGACGGCCTGCTCAGCGGCGGGTCGTCGCTGAGCCGCCTGGAGATCACCGCCCACCCCGACTTCTCCGGCGCCACCCCGGCCACGCTGTCCACCCTGGCCGCCGGCGTACGCGACGCCGACCCGCGGCTGACCGGCATGCTCGGAGACCGGGCGCGTTTCGCCCGGGTCGGCTCGCAGCTGGCGGACACCCTGCGCGCCCAGCAGCGCCAGCAGGACATCACCGAGGCGGCCGTGCTCGCCGTCGCGGTGCTCGGGAGCGTGCTGACCGCGGTCGCGCTCATGCTCGCCGGACGGCTGACCGCCGGGCTGCGCGCGGCGGAGACCTCGCTGCTGTCGGCCCTGGGCACCAGCCGGGTCCAGCTCGCCGGTGTGGCGGCGCTGGAGGCGGGCGTTATCGCGGTGGTGGCGACCGCGCTGGCCGTACCGTTGTCGGCGCTGCTGCACAGCGGCCTCAGCCACCTGCCACCGATGGTGGGTGCCGGCCTGACCGCCGGTCCGGCCCTGGCCGGTGCTCAGATCCTCGCGGTGGGGGCCGGCGCCCTCGCGCTGACCCTCGTCCTGGTGCTGATCGCGATCCGCGCCGAGGTTCCGCACGGCGATCGCGGCCGTCGCGAGGTTCTCGCCCGGACCGGGGCCGACCTGCTGCTGGTCGTGTTCGCCGGGCTCGGCTGGTGGCAGCTGCACGCCCGCGGCGCCGACACCGACCTGCTCCAGGTGCTCGCGCCCGCGCTCATGCTGATCGCCGGCGCTGCCCTGGCCCTGCGGCTGGTCCCGCCCGCCTTGCGGATCGCCGACCGGTTCGCCCGCCGCTCCGACGGGCTGCCGGTGCCGCTGGCCGCGTTCGAGGCGGCACGCCGTCCGCAGGCCGCCGCCGCCGGGCTGCTCATCTGCCTGGCCGCCGCCACCGGTACGTTCGCGGTGGCGTTCGACAGCAGCTGGCACCGGTCGCAGGGCGACCAGGCGGACCTGGCCGTGGGCACCGATCTCGCGGTCGCGCTGACCACCCCGCCGGTCGCCGGGCAGGGCGCCGCCATCACCGCGGCCACCGGCGCGGCCGTCGTCAGCCCGGCCGCGAACCGGGGCCTCGCGATCGGCCAGTGGCTCGGCGACGGCGTCCCGCCCCGCCTGGTCGCGGCGGACACCACGCACGCGAACGAGCTGTTCCGGGGTCGGTTGCCCGGTGGGCGCGACTGGGCGCAGGCGACCCGCGGGCTCGCGCCGGACGAGCCGGTCCGCGGCGTGCCGCTGCCGCTCGGCGGGACGTTCTCCCTGGCGATGACGGCGACCGGTGGCGTACCGCTGACCGTGGCTCCGGCCCTGCTCCTGCAGGATCGGTCCGGGCTGCGTACCACGTGCACCAGCGCGCCCTTCGCCCTCGACGGCACCCGCCATGCGATCACCGGGTGCCTGCCCGCCGAGGGCATGCAGCTCATCGCCGTGGCGCTGCCGGTCGACACCGAGCCCGGCTACTTCTCCGCGGGCGAGAACGTCTCGATCGAAGCCGTCCTGCGCCTGCCCGCTCCGGCCGGCGACCTGGGCGCCTGGACCGCCGCGTCGGCCCTGCCGGACTCGGGCCGGTTGCAGAACCTCACGATGACCGCCACCGGCGCCACCGTCCGGATGGCCGCGAAGACGCAGATCGGCGGCGCGGCCTCGGCCACCCCGACCTTCGTCGCGACGGCGTTCCGGGCGCCGGAGGCCGTGCCCGTGCTCATCTCCCGGGCCCTGGCGGACGGCATCGGCGTGACCACCGGCTCGCACCTGGACCTGCTGGTCGGCAACACCGGCGTACCCGTCGAGGTCGCCGGCGTCGTGCCGCAGGTGCCCGCCGCGCCCGGCACCGCCGCCGTCCTGGCGGACCTGGACACGCTGACCCGCGTCCTGGCGGCGTACGGCGACCTGCAGAGCCCGGTCGACGCCTGGTGGGCCGCCGCACCGGCGAGGAACGACGTCGCCTCCCTGCGCCTGGGCACGGTCACCACCCGGGCCGGCGAGACCGCGCGGCTGACCGCGGGCCCGCTCAACGCCGGGCTGCCCGCCGTGCTGCGCCTGCTGATCCCCGCCGCGGTCCTGCTGCTGCTCGCCGGGGTGCTGCTGCACGTCACCCACGACCTGCGGGACCGGGCCGTCGAGGTCGCCCGCCTGCGCGGCCTGGGCCTGACCGGCCGGCAGATCCGGACCGTCCTGCTCGGACAGCACACGCTCGTGCTGATCCCGCTGCTCGCCGCGGGCGCCCTCGTCGGCGCGCTGGCCACCTGGATCATCACGCCGCTGCTGATCCGCTCGGAGACCGGGGCTCCGCCCGTACCCGGGGTCGCCCCGGTGTGGCCGTGGACGACCGAGAGCTTCCTGCTGCTGCTGCTCGTCGCCGGCTGCGCAGCGGCGGCGGGCAGCGTCGCCACCCTCCAGGCCCGCCGCGCCGGTGCCGCCCAGCTGCGGGAGGCGGCATGATCCGGCGTCTGCTGCCGCAGCTGCACTGGCCCAGCGTCCGGGGCCGGGCCCGGGCCGACGCCGGGCCGCTGGCCCTGACGGCCGTCGTCGTCGCCGCGGCCACCGCGCTGGCCGCGGCGGTGCCGGTGCTGCTGACGACCACCGCGGACCAGGCCGTCCGGCAGGCGGTACGGGCGGCGGCCGGGCAGGCGGACGTCCAGGTTCGCGCCGACTGGGAGTACGACGACGGCGCCAACGGCGGCCGGGTGCGCACCCCGCGCTCAGCCGAGTTGCTCGACGACCTGCGCGACCGTGCCCTCGACCAGCTCGGCCCGCTGCGCGACCAGCTGCTCCCGCCGATCGAGCTCGCCACCGGCCCGTACCTGAAGCTCCTCGACGGCGACGAACCACGCAGCTTGCGGCTCGGCTACGTCTCGGGCGCCGCCGGACCGGCCGTCACCTGGGTCGCCGGCGCCGCGCCCGCGGCCTCGACCGAGCAGCCCGACATCGAGGTGCCCTTCACACCGGATCCGTGGCCGGTCCAGGTCGGCCTCTCCGAGAGCGCCGCGGCCCGGCTGGGGGTCGGGCCGGGCGATCGGCTGCGGGCCGAGGACCGCAACCAGAACCCCTCCGACGTGCGGGTGAGCGGCGTCTTCCGGCCCGTGGACCCCCGCGACCCGGCGTGGCAGGCCGCCCCGTGGCTGCTCGCCCCGGCGGCCGGCGCGGACGGTCCGGGCATCACCCGGTTCGGCGGCCTGCTCAGCGTGGAGTCGTTGCCCGATGCGCGGCTCGCGTTCCCCGTCGACGAGGTGACCCGTACCGTCCTGTTCCGTCCCGACGCCGATGTGCTGACGCTCGACTCCGCGCAGCGGATCGCGGCGGCCGTGGTGACGCTCAAGGCGACCTCCGGCTCCTCCGCGAGCCGGGACGGCACCGCACGCTGGGCCACCCAGCTGGACCGGGTGCTGCGCGACGTCCGCGAACAGGTCGACGCGGCGAAGGCGCAGGCCTCCGTACTGCTCAGCGCGGTGTCGCTGGTCGCCGTGCTGATCCTGCTGCTGGCCGCACGCCTGCTGGCCACGCGGCGCGAGCTGGCCCTGACCGTGGCCCGGCAGCGCGGAACGTCGCTCGTCGCGCTCGGCGCCGAGCTGGTGCTCGAATCGGTGCTGCTCACCGCGGCCGCGGCTGCGACGGGCGCGCTGATCGCGTGGCAGCTTGCCGGGGGCGTGGCGTGGGGCTGGCTGCTGCCCGCCGGCGTGACCGCGGTGCTGGCCGGTCCCGGCTTCGGGCTGACCACGGCGTACCGGGCCACCCGCGACAAACGCGTCCCGGCCGACCGCAGCGCCCGGCGGTGGGCCGGCCGGACGGCCGCGCTGCGCCGGCTGACCGCGGAGCTGGCGGTGCTCGCGGCGGCGGCGATCGCGATGACCGTGCTCCACCAGCGCGGGGCGTCGCCGTCGGCCGGGGGAACGGTGCTCCTGCCGGCTTCCGCCCCCACCCTGGGAGCGCTGACCGGGGCGCTGGTGCTGCTGCGGCTGCTGCCGCTGACGACCGGGCTGGCGCTGCGGCAGGCAGTGCGGTCCACGAGACCCCTTGCCGTCTTCGGCGCCGCCCGGGCGGCGTTCACGGCCCGGCGGGCCCTGCCGGTGCTGGCCCTGGTCGCCTCGGCCGCCCTCGCGGCGTACGCGCTGATCCTGGGCGGCACCGTCGGCGCCGGGCTCGCCGACGGGGCGTGGCACAGCGTCGGGGCGGACGCGCGGGTGGAGTTGCGGGAGCAGCCGGCCAGGACCACCGCCGCGCTGACCGAACGGATCGCGGCCGCGCCCGGGGTCCGGCACGCGGTCGCCGCCCAGATCACCGATGCCTCCCAGGTCGTCGTCGGCGGCGCCGCCCGGCAGGTCCGGCTGATCGCCGTCGACACCGCCGCCTACCGGGACCTGCTCGCCGGCGCCGCTCAGCCACTGCTGCCCGCCCTGCCCGCTGCGGACGGCCCCGTACCGGTCCTGGTCCACTCCCCGGACGGCACGCTGCGGCCCGGCGACGCCCTGGACCTGATCCGCGAAGGCGCCCCCGCGATCGAACTCACCGCCGTCGCCGGCGCCACCTCGATCGGCGGCACCGGCGACGTGGTGCTGGCCGACGCGGCGACGCTGAGCGCCGCCGGCGTCCCGGTCGTCCCGAACACGATCTGGGTCACCGGTCCGGGCGCCGCGGACGCCGCCACCGCGTCCGCCCCCGGCGCGGCCGTCGTCGTGCGCACCGACGTCCTGCGGGAACGCCGCGCCGCGCCGCTGGTCGCCGGGCTGATCCAGCTCGCCTGGGCGTCGACGGCCACGCTGCTTGCGCTCGGCCTGCTGGGCTTCGCGCTCAGCGCGGCCGCCGGGGCGCCGGAACGCTGGCAGACGCTGAGCCGCTTGCGAACGCTCGGTCTGCGCCCGCGCGAAGCCCGCCGGGTCGCCGCGGGGGAGCTGCTGCCGCTCGCCCTCGTCGCCGCGGTGGGTGGGCCGGCGCTCGGGGTGCTGCTCGCCGTGCTCACGCTGGGGCCACTCGGGTTGCGTCTGCTCACCGCCCAGCCGGGCAACCCGCAGCTGATCGTGCCGTGGCTCTCCTTGGCGGTCGTGGCCGTCGCGTTCACGGTCATGGTGGTAGCGGTGGTGCAGGCCGAGGCGGCCGTCCGCCGGCGCAACCGCCTGAGCGAGGTCCTCCGCGTCGGCGGCGCCTGAAGCCCGACGCGAGTCCACGGTGGTGTTCGGTAGCTACGGCCCTGCGGTTCGCTTTGCGGCGGGCCGTGTTCCGCTCAGACGCCCCCGTCGATCGCCGCGGTCGTCAGCGCCTCGGCGCGCAGCCCCCATTTGTCGAGCAGCTCGGCGTAGGTGCCGTCGGCGATCAGCTCCCGCAGGGCCAGTTGCACGGCGTGCCGCAGCTGGACGCGGTCCCGGGCCAGCCCGATGCCCATGGGGCTGGCCTCCACCTGGACCCCGGCGAACTCGAAAGCGCCAGCACCCTCTTTGACCTGGGTGGCGGCGCTGGTGTAACCGTCCACCACAGCGTCGGCGGTGCCGTTCTTGAGCAGCGGGTACGTGTCGCCGGACGAGACCGCCAGCACCTTCGGGGCGGGACGCCCGGCAGCGGTGCACAGCTTGGCCTGGGAGCCCACGAGGTCGGACTGCGTCGTGTCGGCCTGCAGGGCCACCCGGCGTCCGCAGACGGCGTCGAGGCCGCCGATGCCGGCCGGGTTGCCGCGGACCACCACCACCTGGGAGCCCTCGACGAGGTAGTCGACGTAGGTCAGCTTCTGCTGCCGCTCCGCGTTGTCGGTCATGCCCGACATGACGGCGTCGGCCCGGTGCTCCGCGACGGTGGGGATGATGTCGTCCCACGGCACGTTCCGGAACTCCAGCCGCAGGTCCATCCGGTCGGCGAGCGCGACGGCGAGGTCGTAGTCGACGCCCTGCGGCCGCTTCTGATCGTCGTAGAACTCGAACGGCGGGTACGCGATCTCCGACGCCACCACCAGGACACCGGCCTCGCGTACGTCGGCCGGCACCGCAGCCGCCGCCGCACTCTGCCGACCGGCGGCCGCGCCCGAATACCCGGCGGCGCCGACGATGACAGCGCCCACGGCGGCCAGCGCTGTCAGGCAACGGATCGCGCGCATGGTCGTCTCCCGAAACGTAGCGTGGTGTGCTCCTCACTGATCGGCCGCCGACCGGGAGGGATGAGGAATCGTTCCCCCTCAGGTTGCTCCCGGATCGGCCGAACCGGTAGGCAACTACTGTCGTCGGAAGGTCGCCATGGCCCGAGCTGTGCCCCGCCTGACCCTGGGCCGCAAGATCATCCTGCTGGCGGCGGCCGGCCTGGCCCTGGTCCTGGCCGTCGGCGGGATCGGCCTGCTGGCGGCCGCCCAGCAGCAGCGTTCGCAAGATCGCCTGGTACGCGCCACGGATGCCGTCCGGGCGGACCGGGCCGTCGCCGCGGCGCAGGCCGTTCTGCGCGGTGATGTGCTCGCCGCGATGGTCGCGCGTACGGCCGAACAGCGCCGCGCCGCCCTCGACAGCCTGGGCGGTGACGCCGCGACGCTCCGCGACAGCATCGCCGCTCTGCACGCGGACTCGTCGCCCGCACCGGTACGCGCCGCCGCTGCCGGACTGGACGACAAGGTGGAGGACTTGATCACCTTGAGTCAGCGGCTGGTGAGCCTGGCCAACCTCGGCGTCACCGATCCGGGTCAGGACCGGGCACGCGCCGCGCTGCCGCAGTTCCAGAAATCCTCCGACATGCTCCGGACCGCGCTCGAGCCCGTCGAGGCGGCCATCACCGCCGAGGCGCGACAGGCGCGCGCCGACGCCGACGCCGCCCAGCGTTCCGCGCGCAACCTCACGATCGCCGGCAGCGTCGCCGCCGCCGTGCTGCTGCTGGGCTCCGCGGTCCTGCTCGCCCGGCACACCGGCCGCCGCCTCGCCGACTGCCTCGCCGTGGCCAACGCGATCGCGGTCAAGAACTTCTCCGTGCAGCCGCGCGTCTCCGGATCGGACGAGGTGGCCGAGCTCTCCACCGCGATGGCTCGCGCCACCGAGAACGTTCGCTTGGCCATCGGCGACCTCGACGAGGCAGCCGACACCCTGGCCAGTGCCTCCGAGGAGATGCACGCCACGAGCGCGAGCATGAGCGACGGCGCCAACGCGACGGTGCAACGGACCTCTGTCTTGTCGGAAGCCGCCGGCACCGTGCACCAAGCCGTCAACGCGGCTGCATCCAGCATCAACCAGATCACCGGCTCCATCGACGAGATCGCCGCCCGTACGGACGACGCCCGGCGGATCGCCGCCGACGCCGCCGGAGCAGCCGCGACCTCGGGAGAGCTGGCTCAGCGTCTCGACGCGTCGAGCGCGGCGATCGGCGACGTGCTCAAGCTGATCACGTCGATCGCCGAGCAGACGAACCTGCTCGCCCTCAACGCCACGATCGAGGCCGCGCGGGCCGGGGAAGCCGGCAAGGGCTTCGGCGTGGTCGCCGGCGAGGTCAAGGATCTCGCCCGGGAGACCGCGGCGGCCACCGAGGACATCTCTCAGCAGATCGACGCGATCCAGCGGGACTCGCAGGCGATGCGGGAGGCCATCGCCGAGGTCGCCCGCATCGTCGGCGACATCAACGGCACCCAGGACGTCATCGTCGGCGCCGTCGAGGCCCAGAGCCGGGCGACCGCCCGGATCTCCAGCAGTGTGGAGCGCGCCGTGACCGCCGTCGACGGCATCACCGGAAGCCTCGACGAGGTGGTCCAGGGAGCGTCGCTCACCAGCGTCGGCGCGGGGGAGACGCAGAGCGCCGCCACCGACCTGGCGCGGCTGGCCGCCCAGCTTCGCACGCTCGTCCGTGAGTTCCAGCTCACCTGACGCACCGTCGATCCCGGCGAGGTGAGCTCCGCACCTTCTTGCCCGGATCATCTTAGTCATTAAGATAACGGCATGAGGGCATCGACCGACTTCACGGTGGCGATCGCCGGCGCCGGCCTCTCCGGGCTCTGCCTCGCCCACTACCTCCTGCGGGCCGGCATCGACGTGCACGTCTACGAGCGGGACTCGGGCCCCTTCGTCCGGCGGCAGGGCTACCGGATCATCCTCGACCGGTACGGGCTCGAGGCGCTGCGCGAGAGCCTGCCCCGCCCGCTGTACCGCCTGGCGCTGGCCACCGGCGGCGAGCCCGGCGGACACATGCGCTTCACCGACAGCCGGCTGCGCGACGCATTCACCATCACCTTCAAGGACGAGCCGTACGCGACCCGCCAGGTCGACCGGCTGACCCTGCGGGCGATCCTGATGTCCGGGCTGGACGGCCGCATCCACTACAGCAAGGCCGCCGTCGCGGTGGACGGCGCCGGCCCGGCCGGGTTGCGGCTGCGGTTCGCCGACGGAAGGGCCGTCACGGCGACCGTCGTCGTGGGCGCGGACGGCGCCGGCTCGGCACTACGCGCGCAGCTCATGCCGGATGCGGAGCCGGTGAGCACCCCGCTGGCGGGTGTCTACGGCCGGTCGCCCCTGCGGCGCGGCGGCGAGAGCGTCATCCCGGAGGTGCTGCGTACCAGTGGGGTCCTGGCCATCGCGGACCGGCCGGGCCGCGCCTTCTTCTTCACCCCCATGCAATTCGGGGAGAGCCCGCCGGGAGCGTTCGCGCGCCTGGCCCCGGGCAGCTATGCGCCGACCGGCGCCGACTACGTCATGTGGGGGTTGCTGCTCCAGCAGGACGAGATACCGATCGGCGTCCGCGGGGACCAGCTGGCGCTGCAGGAGCTGGCCGCCCGGGTGAGCACGGAATTCCACCCGCTCGTCCGGCGGCTCGTCGACACGGCCGAGCTGGACGCCACCGTGCTCACCTTCTTCGCCACCGGCCGGCGTCCGCGAGAGTGGCCGGTGCCCCGGGCGACGATGATGGGTGACGCCGTGCATGTCATGCCGCCGTTCGGCGCTCACGGCGGCAACACCGCGCTGCGCGACGCCGCCCTGCTCGGCCGCCGGCTCGTCGAGGCCCGGGTGGGTGGTACGCCGGTGGAGGAGGCGATCGCCGGCTACCAGGACGAGATGGTGCCGTACGCCTTCCGCGCCGTCGACACCGCCGCCGGGCTGATGCGCCGCCTCACCGGGGCCGCGGCAGCGCCGCACTGGGTGCTGACCCGGGTGCTACCTCGGCTGCACCGGGTGACCGTACCGGAGGCATGATGGCGGCATGTCCCACCAGCCGGACCGCGCGTCCGCGATCGCCGACCTCATGCGCGCCGGGCGCGAGACCTCGCGGCTGTCCATGGTCTTCCGGTACGCCGTCGCGGACCGGCTGGGCCTCACCGTGAGCGACCTGGAGTGCCTGGACTTCCTGGCGGACGTCGAATCGGCCACCGCGGGGCAGATCGCGGAGCGGACCAACCTCACCACGGGCGCGGTGACGAGCATGCTCCGCCGGCTCCAGCAGGCCGGCTGGGTCACGGCCGAACGCGACCCGGCCGACCGGCGGCGGGTGATCGTGACCCTGCGGCCCGAGCGGATCACCGAACTGGAGCGACCGTACGAGCGGTTCGCCGAGCGGGCGGAACGACTCATCGAGGGCTACAGCGTCGAGGAGCTCACCCTGCTGGTCCGGCACTTCGGCCGCATGCAGGCGATGTATCTCGCCGAACTGGACCGCCTCCGGGGCATCGCCGACACGACCACGGTCGCCCCGTAGGGCGTTTTCATCGACGGTCATCGACACTACGGTGTCTGCATGTCCCGCACTCGGCACCTCGCGGCCGGCCTTGCCGCGCTCATCACGCTCGCCGGCGCGGGCATCGCCCGTCCCGCGGCAGCCGCGCCGGCCGTCCAGGCGTACGGCACGTTCGACGCGTTGACCTACAACGTGGCCGGGCTGCCCGAAGGCTTGTCCAGCGCGCCCAGCCCCCGGGAGCCGGCCACCGAGGCGATCGGGGAGCGCCTGTCGCCGTACGAGGTCGTCCACGTCCAGGAGGACTTCAACTACCACGCCCACCTCTACGCCGCGGACGACCACACCCACCGCACGCCGACCAGCGGCGGCGCGGGCATAGGCAGCGGCCTCAACACGCTGTCGAACCTGCCGTACGACGAGGACGACTTCGAACGGGTGCGGTGGCGATCCTGTCAGCTGGATTCCGGCGACTGCCTGACCCCCAAGGGCTTCACGTTCATGCGGCTGCGCCTGACCGAGGGTGCGTACGTCGACCTCTACAACCTGCACACCAACGCCGGCACCACGGCCGGGGACCAGTCATCACGCGCGGACAACCTCGATCAGCTCAGCGCTTTCCTGGCTTCGCATTCGGCGGGTAACGCTGTCCTGGTCATGGGCGACACCAACGCCCGCTACACCCGTACCGGCGACACGATAGCCGCCTTCGCGGCGGCCAACGGTCTCACCGACGCCTGGGTCGATCTGGAGCGCGGCGGGGTGGCGCCGGAGGCCGGGAGCGCCCCTCTGCTCTGTGACGCCACGGCGCCGAGTGACACGTGCGAGGTGGTCGACAAGGTCCTGTACCGCGGCAGCCGGTTCATCACGCTGAACGCGGTCTCCTACCGGAACCTCCACACCGCCTTCCTCGACGAAGCGGACCGGATGCTGTCCGATCACGACCCGATCGCCGTCGGATTCTCCTGGTCCACCAACCCGGCCTATCAGATGAGCGAGCAGTTCGGTGGCCCGCACGGCGGCTACTACACCGACATCGACGCGGTTCCCGCGGCCGCGACGGCCGACACGATCCAGATCCGGGCGGGGGCCCGCGTCGACCGGATCGGCCTCAGGCTCACCAACGGCACTGTCCTCGCCCACGGGGGCGCCGGCGGCACCGCCGCCTCCCTCACGCTGGCTCCCGCCGAGCAGGTCACGACGATCCGGCTGTGCCGGGGCAGACACAACGGCACCACCCGCATCTTCTCGGTGCAGTTCACGACCAGCGCCGGCCGGACGCTGACCGGCGGCACCAGCACATCGGACTGCGTCACCCGGTCGGTGCCGAGCGGCTGGCAGCCGGCCGGTTTCCACGGCCGCTCCGGCGATGAAGCCGACAAGATCGGCTTCATCTACACCCGGCGCTGAGGGGCCGCAGGCGCGTACCTTCCCGATGCCGTGAGCCCGGCGACCCTGCAGGGGCCACCGGGCTCGCGGCGATCAGCGGGCTGCTGCCCGTACCTGCTTCAGCGTCAAGCTGAACGGACCGGCTGCCGCCGGGCCGAACGGCCGGGCGCCCGGCTGGTTGAACCGCACCGAGCCGCCGGAGGCGAGCGAGGCGATGCCCAGCGGGTGGGCGAGCACGTAGGCGCCCGCCCGCACCGGGAAGACCGTGTTGGGTCGTGCGAAGATCACGAACTCCCGCCCGGCCAGAGCATCGGCGCCGCGCACCCTGCCACTCGCGGTCTGGAACGGCGCGAGACCCTCGTGGGAGTACGCGATCCGGCGGTCGGACGTCTCCCGCTTACCGCTCTCGTAGACGATCTCGATCTGCTTCTGCGAGAACGGCCCCTTGACCGTGCCGGTCACCGCGAACGTGATCGATCCGACGATGTCCGGACCCTCGCCCGGGAGCACACCTTCCGCGTCCGGGTCGGGGAGCACCTCGTACGCCGTGTCGTCCGCCGCCACCACCTTCCCGGTGACGACGATCGGTGCCGCGGCGACGAACGCCTCCAGATCGGTGTACTGCCGAGCCGAGGAGTGGAACGGCGCCACCAGCACGGTGTCACCGCCGACGTGGAACTTCGGCAATGCACCCGGTTCGGGGCCTCTCCCGGCGGCTGGGCCGGTGGCGCAGCCGGCGAGCATCGCGAGTGCGGCAAGCGGCACCAGAGCCGCGAACGTCCTCCAGCGTCGTGTCAAGGTACGCACCTCCCTAGTACTGCGCATTGATGTGGTCGATCATGTGGGAGCTGAGGTTTCCACCCTGTGGTGGCGAGTACGGGTTGACCGGGTCGTACATGCAGCCGTCGGACAGGTGCTCGAACCCGAGGGCGTGGCCCACCTCGTGGCAGGCCAGGAAGAAGCCCCCGTCACCAGGGATCTGCCGGGTCAGCGCCTGGTTGAACCGCACCCGTGCCCGGTTGCACCTGCCGCCGGAGGTGGCGCGGCAGACTTCGTCGGCGTTCAGGGTCGGGATGTCGCCGGTGGCGAACCAGACGACGTCGGTCGAGTTGGTCCAGCAGCCTTGGCATCGTTCGACTGCCGACAGATCGGTGCGGGCGGCGTACTGGTCGTACATCTGGAAGTGCATGAAATGGTTCCAGAAAAGATGGTGATCCTGATTGTCCTCGTCCGACCCGAAGTCGACGACCGAGTCGTCCATCTTGATCAGACCGAAATAGTGCGCGGCTGCCGGCTCGGTCGGCGACAGGGTGATGAGAAGCGCTGCCACCATAAGCGCAGCGATCGGTCTGAATGTGAGGAAACGCAGCAAGAAGATCACTCCCGTCAGGTCGAGACGAATGTCAGTCCGGGTAGTCCGCGCCGAGGCCGCTGTAACCCCAGGTGTCGTCGGGGCAATACACGATGGAGCGGGTGCCCGGGTTCTGCCACGCACCCCATTTGGTGATGTTGCCTTTCGACTGGGTGTGGCAGGTGACGCCGACGCGGTGGGAGCGATTCGTGCAGTTGGCCCAGAACTTCCAGCTGGCGGTGCCGTCCCGGCCGGAACTGCAGTTCGGCTCGTCGGCCATGGCGGGCTGGGCGGCCAGCCCCGAGACCGCGAGTGCCACGACGGTCGCCACCACGGTCGTCCCAGTTTTTCGAAGCATTTCCCTCCCCGTTCGTGAATACGGCGGATCGCCCGGCATTAGTGGCCGGATCGCATTCTGATGCCGTTCTTTCCCTGTGAATGACCCTAGGAGCCCCGACGATTCGCGCCCAGGGCCAATTCGCCGACGGCTTGACAGGTCCACTTAGGATCTTGGATGTGGAGATAGCCGTCCGGCTGGACCGGGCCGGGGGCCTGGCGGGGCAGATCTACCGGCAGCTGCGCGATGCCGTCCTGGACGGGCGGCTGCGCCGGGACGAGGCTCTGCCGTCCAGCCGGGAACTGGCCGGGCAGCTGAAGGTTTCGCGCAATACGGTGACGACCGCCTATGAGCGGCTGGTAGCCGAGGGATATCTCATCGGACGAGCAGGTGCCGGGACCTTCGTCAACGCCGTGCCCTTCGCGGAGCCGGCCGTGCCTCAGCCGCCGTCCGGGCCTCTCATGCCGCGCGCGGTGTGGCCCTCGATGCCGGTGCCGCCCGATTTCGGTGACGCACCGGAATTCGACTTCCGGGTCGGTGCGCCCGACGCCCGGCTGTTCCCGTACGCCGCCTGGCGCCGGCTGCTGGCCGATCAGTTCCGGCCGTCGGCCATGGGCACCGGAATGCCCGTCGAGCCGGCCGGCCATCTCGGGCTCCGTACCCTCATCGCCCGTCATCTGCGCACGGCCCGGACCATCGAGACCCGTCCGCAGGATGTGCTGATGACCTGTGGCGTGCAGCAGGCACTCGATCTGATCGGACGGGTGCTGCTCGAGCCCGGCGCCACGGCGGCGATCGAGGAACCCGGCTATGCGCCTGCGAAACTCGTATGGGAAGCCCAGGGCGTGAAGGTGGCCGGCGTCCCGGTGGACCAGGAGGGGCTGATCGTCGACGCGCTGCCGGCGGACGCGCGGCTCGTCTATGTGACGCCATCCCACCAGTACCCGACCGGCGTGGCTTTGTCGCTGCGGCGGCGAGTCGAACTGCTCGCATGGGCACAACGACACGACGCGGCCATCGTCGAAGACGACTACGACAGCGAGTTCCGCTACTCGGAACAGCAGCTGGAACCATTGCACAGCATCGACCGCAGCGGCCGGGTCGTCTACATCGGATCGTTCTCCAAGGTGCTCCTGCCCACGCTACGGCTGGGCTTCCTGCTCCATCCGCCGTCGCTGCGTCACGCCTTGCACGCCGCCAAATTCCTGACCGACTGGCACACCGGCCTGCCCATTCAGGCAGCCATGGCGGATTTCGTGGAGCAGGGCATGTTCGCCCGGCACCTGCGGCGGGTCCGCCGGGTGTACCGGGAACGCCACGAACGCATCGCGGCCGCGCTCGCAGGCCCGCTGTCGGCGTACTTCACGGTCGTGCCGTCCGCGGCCGGTCTGCACCTGAGCGCCATGGTGCGGGGGGCCACCTCCGCCGACGCGCTCGTCAGGGCCCGGGCGGCCGGCATCGGTCTGGCCGGCTTCGAGGAGATCTCCACCGCGACGTCCGGGCCGCCGGGCGTCGTCTTCGGGTACGGCATGATCGACGTGCACCGCATCGACGAAGGGCTGGCCCGTCTTCATGAATGTCTGGATGCCGGCTAGGAGCGTGCGCTCCGGGGTCGCCCTCAGCCGGCGCGTCATCATCGCGACCGTGGTGGCCGTCGTGGTGCGCGGGCTCGGCTGGCTGTTCAGCCTCCTCATCATCGGCCCGGTGCTCGGGACGGTCACGTTCGGCCTGCTGAACGACGGCCCGCTCGGCACCACGGGACCGCCGGTGGCCGAAGGGATCCTCGCCCTGCTGTCGATCGCCGCGGCCGTCGCAGTCGCGGCCGGCGTACGCCGCGACGAGGACCGGTGGTTTCCGCGAGCGCGGGTTCTCGGCTGGGTACTGGTCACCGACACCGTCCTTTACCTCGGATCCGTGATCGTCGCGCTGCTGATGTGGGGAGGCTGGGCGGATCTGGCGGACCTCTCCTGGGCGGTCGCCCTGCTGACTGTCGGCAACGCGCCCCTGATCTGGCTCGGCGCCTCGATGATCCGGGCCGCTGAGGCCCGTGCGGGTGGTGCCTGCTGACACCGTCGGTAGGCCGGCCGTGGCGCCCGGCGAGGCGATAATCGATCTTGCTCAGGCCGGTTCGCGGGCACAATGTACGCCGTGCTCACTGCTACCCGTGCCCTCTTGACGTCGCTGGATCCGCTGTCGTACCGCCGTCGGATGGCCCGGCTCGCGGGGTGGGCGCGTACCGCGTCCGACCGTGCCGCGGTCTGCGCCGACCTGCGTTCGCGGGGCCCCTACGAGCGTCATCTCGCTCTGGTCGCCGCTGTCGTCGCGCAGGACGGCGACGGCATCGCCGCCGCGACACGTGATCCGCAGCCGTCGATCAGGATGACCGCGCTCACCGCGGCGGTGCGGGCGGGAATTGCGGACGGAGATCATGTCGATCGGCCGGTGACGGAGCGGCGGCGGGTGTATCGGGCGTTGCGCCGGCGGCATGCGCCGGACGTCGCCGACGCCTTGATCGCGGTCGTTCACGCCGAGTTCGGCGATGAGGAGGCCGCGGCACTGCTGCCCGCCTGCGGCGAGGACACCGTACGCGTGTCGCTGCCCGACCTGGAGCATGCGCTGAACCTTGAGCGGCTCGTCCGGTGGCATCCTGGCCCGCTGCTGGACCGGGTCGAGGAGCGGCTGGCCGTGAGCCCGGCCGAGCTGCGCGGGCGGATCTGGGGTGAAGCCGCCGGTGCGGTGCTGCGGTGTGACCCCGCGCGGGCGCTCGATCTGCTTGAACGGTATGCGCCGCAGGAGTCGCTGCCAGGGCCCCTTGCCGCGTACGGACTGCTCGCCTCGCATGACGCCGGACGCGTTGCGGACCTGTTGACCGCACCCGGCCGTGCGGCCTGGCTGGGGCGGACGGCGCTGCCGCCGGCCCTGCTGCGCCGCCTCGTGACGCTGTCCACCGACGAGCTGGCGCCGCTCGCCGCCCGACTCCGTGAGCACAGCCGTGCGCTCGCCGCGCTGCTTCGCGCTGTCGCGCCTGCCCGGCGCGGAGAGCTGTACGACCGGGCGATGGCCGAGGTCGACACGGGCTCGCTGATACCGGCTGCCGAGATCATGGAGGTGCTGCCGGCCGCGGTCCGGATCCGCGAGGCGACCCGGGTGCTGGGCCTGGCGAAGACTCAGGAGCGGGAGGCCCAGGTGCTCGCGTGGAGTGCGTACCTGGCGTGGCCGGACGCATCCGTGGTGCTGGAGGCCGCGCTGCGTTCGGGTGACGCCGACGAACGGGCGTCCGGGTACGCGCTGCTGGTCGACGCTGCTCGCCGGTCCCGTGACCCGCGGGCGGTGGCCGACGTGATCGTCCGGCTCGGCCGGCTGCGCAACGAACAGGACCCGGTACGCACATCCGCGCTGACCGCGCTGGCCAAGGTGGCGCCGCTGCTCACCGCGGACATGGCAGCCGGGCTCACCCGGCTGACCACCGACGCGGTCGACGCCCGTGACACGTCCGCCGCCGGCACGGCAGCGTTGAGCACACTCGCCGCCGACGTCCTGCAGCACCATGTCGGGGTGCCGCAGCTGTGCGAATGGGCGCTGCTCACCATCGACCTGACGAGCAGCGGTTCGCACGCACCGGTGCTGCGCCGCTTCGACACGGTCCTGCGTCGCGGACAGGAGGCGATGGTCTTCGAGCGGCTGAGTGGCTGGGTCGAGGCGGCCGTCGCCCGTGGCCGGTACGGCCCGCTGTTCGCGCTGACTCACGCTCTCGGCAAGCGCGCCTGGCGGCTGCCGCCGTTGCAGGAGCTGCTGCGGCGGGCGATCGGCCCGCGCACGCTGCCGTCGGTGGCCCGTACGGCGATCGGGCTGTGGCTCGACGATCCGCGGACCCGCTCGCAGCGAGTCGCCGAGGTGCTCGCGACAGACCCGACCGCGGTGGCCGTCCACGCGGTATGGGCGACCGTCTGCGCCTCCCGCACCGATCTGTTGGACGGGGTGCTGAGTGGCCGCCCACACGGCCGGTTCGTGGAGCCGGGGAAGCGCTGGGTGCCCGGCCGGGCCCTGCACCCCGAGCGCTGGCTGCCGCGTCAGCAGGCCCGCTTCGTGGAGCTGCAGCAGGTCGTCGTCGCCGACCCCGGGCAGCCGGTGTGGCAGCGCGCGGCAGCGATCTGGGCTGCGGCCCACGTCCCCGGTGCGGGCCGCGACCTGGTACTGCGTTGTCTCGACGCCGCTGAGGTGCCGATCGTGGAGGCGGCGCTGGGAGCACTGGTCTGGACTGATCGACCCGACCAGGCCCTGTCCGTGCTGCTGCGGTACGCCGACGGCGACCGGGCCCGGGTGGCGCTGTACGCGGCCGGCCGGGCTGCCCGGTACACGCAGCCGTCCCGGTTGCCCGATGTGCTCGGCGCGGTGCTGACCGGCCCCGTGAAGATCACCAGCCGGAAGGAAGCGGCCCGGCTGCTGGCTCGTCACGGGCCGCCGCGGGTGATGGCGACGCTGCTCGAGGCGTACCTGAATCCGGCCGCGCACCGCGACCTGCGCGCGGCGATCGTCGCCGCCGCGCGGCAGCGGCTGCAAGCCGACGCGAGCTGGAGCATCCTCGATGCCGCCCTCGCCGGCAGCCGAGAGGAACGCCGTGCAGTTCTGAGCGCGCTTCCGCACACCATCCCGGAGCGGCATCGCAGCCGCTACGGCGCCCTGGTCGTCGCCGCCTGCCACGCCGCCGACCGGGAGGTCCGGCGTGCCGCGTTCGGACAGCTCGGCGAATGGTCGCCGTGGCTGACGGGAGTGACGGACCTGGTCGTGGACCGGCTCACCGACCTCGGCGAGACCATGGCACAGATCGAGATCGCCAACCTGCTCAAGGCCGGCGGCGACGCGGCACTCCTGCCCGCGCTGACCCGGCTCGTGGACCGCGACGCGGCCGACACCCATCCCGGTGACCCGGCCTCGGACCGCCCGGCGCGACGCCGGATCCTTCTCCTGGCGAGCGGTGCGGCTGTCCGGTCGGCGAGCCGGGCGGACGACGCCGACCGGACCATGCTGGTCGAATCGGCGCGATGGCTCGCCGGGCACCCGGCTTTCGCCGGTACGGCCGCAGGATTGCTGATCGACCTCGGCCGCCTGGACGATCTGGACGAGGTCGCCGACCTGTGCGCGGGGCGGCCCGTCCTGGCGGTGCGTACCGCCGGACGCGTCGGCGCGCGGCTGCGGGGCCTGCGTCAGTGGCCCGACCCGGCGGTCCTCGCGAACACCGTCGCGCGGATGGCCGGCCGCGGCGACCTCGCCGGTGGGCTGTTCGCGGTGGCACTGGTACGGCACGGAGCCGGCTTCGGTTGGGGAACACCGTGGCAGGACCTGCTGATCGGGCTGCGCCGGCACCCGGACGCGGACGTACGCGAGGAGGCGTACGCCATCGACATGAGCTGAGCGCCGCCGATCGGATCGGCCGCCCAGGCGGCACGCGCGGTGCGGTGATGCGTCATCCACCGCGCGTTCCTAACGTTGTTAAGGTGACTGTGCCGTGACAGAACCGCCGATGCCGGCGGCTCGTCTCCCGAGGACGCGCTCGAAGCGAGGTGACACCTGTGCCGACCGGCACCAGACGCGCCCGCGAACGCGCGAACACCCGCGAACGGATCATCGACGCCGCGCTGCACGTCCTGGAGAACGAGGGCGTCGCGGCGCTGACGGTCCGGCGTATCGCCACCGATGTCGAATACTCCGCGCCCGTCGTCTATCAGCACTTCGCCAACAAGGAAGCGCTCGTGCTGGAGCTGGTCGTCCACGGCCATCGCCTGATGATGGCCGAGCTTCAGCAGGCCGCCGAGGAGCCCGGCATCGACCAGCGCATGATGCGGGTCGCCTCCGAGTACGTCCGGTTCGCCGGCGAACACCCGCACCTGTATCAGGTCATGAACGGCGATGCCGTCGACGCGGACGAACGCCGGCGCGCCGCGGCCCCCGCCATCGACCTCTTGAAAGACATGCTCACCGCGTGGGCGGACACCCACGACGTGGTTCTGGCCGACTTCGACGAGGCCTGCGACATCATCTGGGGCACGCTGTACGGCATAGCCTCGCTCGGCCACCTCGGCACTGTCGGCAACGAACGCGCGCGACGGCTCGCCCAGCAGGCGCTGCGTACGCTCCTTCGCGGCTGGCGGAGCGACGTACCGGGAAACCCGTAGCCACGAGCGTCGTCCCCATCGGGCGCACTGCAACGGCTTCGGCCCGGATCCGCCTCTGCGGAACCGGGCCGAAACTGTCAGCCGGCCTATCTGATGTGGTCGCGGTCGCGGGGCGCGGGCGCGGCGGACGGCATCAGTTGCCGGTCGGGGTCCAGTCCGCGGGCAGCCCCGAATCGCTCAAGATCTCACCCCGGTTGTAGTAGTCGTCGCTCGACCGGATCAGGTCGCCGCGCAGCCGCAGCACGGTCACGGCCGGAACCGAGAACGGGTGGGGCGCACCGACGATGTGGCCGCTGAACACCCCCTCGACCACCACCCCGTCCCTTCCGCCGAACCCGCCCGTCACCTCGAACCCGAAGTCCTCGATGAGCTGATGGGACCCGGTTTCCCACTCCGCGACCCCCTGGCGGCCGCGGAACACCATGTCGAGGGCTCGGTCGGTGTAGACGGCGTCCTTGGTGTACAGACGAGCGAGATCGCGGGTGTCGGTCGTCATCCACGCGGCGGCCCAGCGCCGCCCGATCGCCGGCACCTGATCGCTCTTCCCGCCCCCGTGCGCATGCTCGACGGCCTGCTGGGTCGCGGCCTGCGCGACCAGTTCCCGCGGCGATGCCGCGGAGGAGTCCGTGGACCCGGCAACGATGGTGCCGCCGATGAGAGCCGCTGCGGCCACCGCAGCGGCGAGGCCGGGGATGAGGGTACGAGTACGCACAAGAGTCTCCTTGTCCTGAGGGGGTGCGGCGTCGCCGGAAGCCGCACATTTCTAACGGCGTTAGATTTTCTAACGTCGTTAGATTCGCAGAGCCGGACGGTGGCGTCAAGGGACGTCCTGTCAAGAAGGCGTCCAGCGGGCCGCCCCGTTCGTGCTGCGACCTGCGAGCGGCCCGGGCTCAGCGAGATCAGACGGTCAGCGCGATCTTGCGGCGGCGAGAGCCGGTCTCCGCCGCGGCGTGCGCGGCGTGCGCGTCGGCCAGGGCGAACTGCGCCTCGATGAGCTGAGCTCGGCATTTCGCCGGGCTGCGGTATCGTGTCGCCTGCGACGGGCGTCGATGCGCTGGTGACGGGGGAGGTCACGATGCCGCACAGCGGGGACGAGCTGGGTGCTGACCTGGTGGATCTGTGGGAGGCCGGCCAGTACGAGCTCAAGCCGGTGGCCTCGCAGATCCGTGAAGCCGCGGGGGCGCTGCTGCTGGCCGACAACAGCGGCTACAACTGGTATCGCGACGGCAAGCTCGGCGGTCCGTACGGTCCGGCGAAGCCGGCCTGGGAGAGCCTGCGCGACGACTTCTTCGAGGTTCTGCGGACGACGGCTGAGAACCTGGATCTGACCGGCGACGCGATGGTCCTCGCGGCCGACGAGTACGCGAGCACGGACTCCGTGGCGGCGAAGAAGTTCGAGGAGCTCAAGCCCGCGGTGGAGGCGGCCCACACCGAGGACGGTGTGCCGCAGTGAGTTACGAGCAACTCGCGGATCACGCCGCGAAGCTGGAGATCTCCGCCATCGAGATGGATCTCAAGCAGCGGGGTTTCCAGAAGAGCCACGGCAAGTGGTACGGCGGCGTGGGCATCACCGACGAGCAGATGCAGACCGTGGTCGACACGACGGCCGGCCGTTTCGCCGGCGTGGCGGAGATGTTCGCGCCGTTCCTGAACATGCCGGACCCGGCCGGATTCGAGCCGGCGATCTCCAACCTCACCCGAGCAGCGTCGAAGCTCAACAACGGCACGGCCCCGGATGTGGTGAACAACGTCGGCGTGACCGTCAATCAGGATCTCGGCGGAATGGACCGGGTCGGCACGCTGGTCGCGGACTGGCGTGGGCCGGCGGCGACGGCATTCCGGAACAACTACCTCGACCGGTTCAAGGGTGTCACGGCCAACCAGTACGCGATGGCGCTGACCCTCAAGGGTGGCCTGGAGGCGGAGCGCGGCTTGTGGAAGGCCGCCCGGGAGAGCGTCGACCAGCTCGCCCACGCCGCTCAGCAGTCGCTGGACGCCATGCTCGACTGCAACCCGAAGGAAACGGCGTGCCTGCTCACCGTCGTCGGGTCGATCTTCGCGGTGGCCGCGGCGGTGCCGAGCTTCGGTACGTCGCTGGCGGTCACCCTGACCGTGGTCGGCGAGGTCGCGTCGTCGGCGGCGTCGATTCCGATGGAGGATCCGAAGCCCGTACGGTTCAACGGCAAGAATGCGATGGCGATCGTCGAGCAGATCCGCAAAGGCCTGGAAGAGCTCGCGAAGGACATCACCGACAAAGAACGCGTGATCGCCGACGCGATGGCCTCCTCCCATTCCGTGCTGACCGGCAGCCGGGAGAAGTTCCTGTCGAATCGGCCCGCGCTGGCCGACGCCACCGCCGCGACCGTCACCGGCAACGGTCCCAACGGCCTCGGCACGGCGGAGTGAGAATCTGATGGGCGAGCTCGCCGACCGGGTCGACAGCATGCGGGTCCGGGCCTCCACCCCGGACGGCGCCATTTCCGCGGAACTGTACGACCGCAGCAAACTGACGCTGACATTCCTGCAGGGCTGGTACGACCTGTGCGACGACAGCGACCTCGAACGCCGGCTCGCCACGCTGGCGCAGCTGCTCTGGGTTGCGCGTACCCGCGAATACTGGCGTACGTTCAGCGACGTCGCGGGCGAAACCGTCACCGGTGAGGACACCCCGGTCAGCGCCCGCGACCTCGACTGGCGCGAGGAGCGCGACGAGCTGGTGGCGTGCGGCTGTTCGGCGGACGGCCGAATAGCCGTCAAAGCGGTCGGGATGCGGCAGTGGGACGTCCACATCACCCCCGGTACGGTACGGGCACTGTCGGAGCAGGAGTTCGCCGAAGCGGCGGCGCAGGCGGCCGGTGAGCTGATCAACGACCAGTTCGCGAAGATCGCCGAGCTGTCGAACAAGTACCACGGCTACGACCGGTAACGAGCGAAGGGGACCCGACCAGTGCGAGGCAAGGGTTGGCCGGCCGCCGCGGCGGGGGTCGTGGTCGTACTGGCAGTCGTCGTCGTGTTCCTGGTCCGCGACGACGACGGATCTCCCGCGGCGCAGTGCCGGCTGGTCACCCCGCCGTCGTCGGCGCCGGTCAACGACACGGGTACGGTCCGCGTCACTGAGCAGGGCTTCACCAGGGTCGGATCGCCGGCCGGCTCGACGGTCACGGTCGGCGCGGTGCTGGAGAACCCGAGCGACCGCGTCGCGTACCGTACCCGGGTCACCGTCGACGTCCTCGGGCCCGACGGCCGTAGTGTCGTGAGCGACGTCTTCCGCAGGTTCCAGGTCTTCGAGGTGCCGATCATCCTGCCGGGCGCGAGGATCCCGGTCGGTGATTCGCTGGGCGTCACCCGCCTCGCCGAGGTCGGCACCGTGTCGGTCAGGCCGGTGGTGACCCAGTGGCTGCCGGCCGGCGACGGCAACGACGGCCTCGCCCCCGTGACCACCACGCTGGTGCCGGACAAGACCACCCGCAACGCCGACGGAACCGGCGCCATCACCTACGACGCCCGCTCGGCCAACTGCACCGACCTGATTTCGCGCGGCTCGTCCTACGTCCTGCGCGACGCCGCGGGGAAGATCATCGGCGGGGGAGTGTCCGACGAGCCCGAGGAGTCGGGCTGCGACACCTCCGAGAACCGTTACAGCAACACGTTCACCACCGCTCAGCGAAGCATTCCGGAGCAGGCCGAGCTGCCCGAGACCGAGGTGGCATCCCTCTGCGACCTCGCGCCCCGCCCGGCACCGAGCGGCTCCGACGCACCGATCAACTGAGTGCGCTCTTCGGCACGTCGCGTCGGTGTCCGCGTTACGGCTCCCGGGTCAGCCGTTGCGGGGACGCCGGGCCACCACCAGCAGGTGGGTGGTGGGCCAGTCGAGCGGGGTGCCGTCGAGTCCGGTCATCGTGGCGACCGGGGCGATGCGGTTGTCGATCACCCAGTCGTTGCGCACCGGGGCCGAGTGCGGGTCGATCTCGAAACCGGCCTCGGTCAGCAGGTCCGTCCAGTCGGCGAAGCTGAGGCCGCAGAACTGCTCCCGGGTCTCCGAGAGCCAGTTGTCGACGTAATCCTTGCGGGTCAGGTAATCCATGGCCGAGGCCTGGTCGAGGCGCACGGTGTCGTCGCCGACCGGCTCGTAGCCGAACGGGAACGCGAAGTCGACGGCGAACTGGTCGAGGCGCGCGCGGGTGGACAGGCTCTCCACGTACGTCTTGACCTCGGACGGTGGCAGGTCGGCCAGGTCGGTGCGGGGCTTCGCGGGGTTGTCGCCGTCGTCGCGGGTGAGACGCAGCAGGACGGGGCGGTGCGGCTCGTCGGGGCCGCAGACGTCACTGTTGATCCAGACGCCGCCGGGGACGGTGTGGTCGTGGATGCGGCGGGCGAACTGCAGCAGTGAGTCGCGGCGTCGCCCGTACGACCAGATCTCGTGGGTCAGCGCGAACGTGAGGGTGGTGTCGACCGAGCGGTCGGCGAAGATCGCCCCGCCCAGCACGTTGCGCTGATAGAAGTAGACGTTCGCGTTGCGGAAGACGCCCTGGTCCTTCTTGTGCAGGCATTCCTGGTAGAGGTGCCGGGCGAGCTCCACGCCGATCAGGTCGCTCTCGTGCAGGCCGGGCTCACGGTCGGCGAGCTCGAGCACCGAGCCGGCGCCGCAGCCGATGTCGACGATGCGGCCGGGCTGCACATACTGCCGGACCGCCGCCCACTTGCGCTCGGCGGCGACTGTGAACGCCTCGACGTACGTACGGTAGTCGCGGGTGGTGGTGAGGCCGCCCTCGTCCCCGATGATCGGGTCGTTGATGACGGTACGCACCGTGTCGACGAGGCGGTACCGCGCGAAGACATCGATCGTCGCCGGGTGGGCCAGGTCGCGCCACGTGTCATCGCCCTGACTCAGCCGCAGCAGCACGTCCCACGGCCGCTCCGGCGCGGTGGGCAGTGCGGGGTCGGCCTCGGCCCAGGCGATCGGGAAGCCGAGCCGCTCGTACAGCTTGGCCACCTGCGGGGTCGAGCAGGCCACCAGGGTGTTCGCGGGGGTGAGGTCGAGGCCGGTGGCCACCGCGATGGTCTTGAGAGTCACCTCGGCGAAGGCGTCGGTGGGCGCGGTGTCGAAGATGGGGACGACGATCGAGCGCAGCCCGGTGAGCGCGCTGAATCGTTCGATGGCGGCCTCCCGGCGGTGGTACGGGACCGGGTTGCGCTTCGTGTTCTCATGGTTGGCCGAGGTGACCGCCCAGACGATCGTCGAGCCGTCCGCGGCGAGCCGCAGCAGATAATCGGCCTGGAAGCGGGTCAGCAGATGATGCCGGCCGGGGAAGAGAACGAATGGCGCCACCGGGGTGATCATAGCCGGACGCCGACCGGGTGACGGGCGCCCCAGCCGTCTCGATGCCGCGCGCGCAGAACTTCGATCTTGGGTGTCATGCTCAAGCCGTCTGGGTAACGGGTGGTCAATCGCGGGAGCGTCCCGCGAAGTGACCGCACGGCGGTCCCGAGGTCGAAGGTGAGGCGACTGTGGCAGGCAAGTTTGAGGTTTACCCCGACAAGTCCGGCAAGTTCCGGTTCCGGCTCAAGGCCTCCAACGGGCAGGTGGTCGCCACCGGGGAGGCGTACGACAGCAAGGCCGGGGCCAAGGACGGCTGTGCCGCCGTGCAGCGGGCGGCCGCCGGGGCAGAGATCGCCGAGACCGACGCCTGACCCGTACGCCGGCCGCTCCGTCCGGCGGGGCGGCCGGAATTCCGGTCCGGGCATGCCCAAGGGGTGTACTCGCCATCCGAGTCGATCGACCGGCTCCTTCGTGAGGAGCTCACGGGTGGGCATCGTGCCGGCTCGGTGGCGGAGTCTAGAGTGGACGCGTGCTGGGAGTCGTCGCGACCGCGCTCGGCGGTCCTGAGGTGCTGCAAGTGACTGAACTGCCCGACCCCGAGGCGGGTCCCGGGCAGGTGGTCGTCCGGACCCGCGCGGTCTGTGTGCACCCGGCTGACATCGCCGCAACGACCGGAGACATCCCTCTCGGGCCGGTGCCGCCGCCGTTCTCGCCCGGGTGGGACATCGCCGGTGAGGTCGTGTCGGTCGGTCCCGATACGGCGGACTTCCGGGTGGGTGACCGGGTCGTCGGGATGATTCCGTGGTATTCGACCCGGGGCACCCCCGGTGGCTATGCCGAGTTGGTGGCCGCCGACGCGGACTGGGTGGTGCCGTTGCCGGACGGGCTCGACTTCGTGTCAGCGGCCACGGTTCCGCTCAACGCCCAGACCGCACACCAGGGCCTGGCGCTGGTGTCGTTGGCCATGCTTCCGGCCGGCAGCAGCATCCTCGTCACCGGGGCCGGCGGCGGTGTCGGCGGCTTCGCCACCCAGCTCGCCGCTCAGGGCGGCTACCGGGTCCTGGCACAGGCCGGCCAGGGGGATGAGCAATGGGTGCACGATCTCGGCGCTCACGAGGTGGTTCCCCGTTCCGCCGATCTGGCCACGGTGGGGCCGGTGGCCGCGGTCTTCGACGCGGTTCCCATCGGCGAGGCGGCCGCCGCTGCCGTCGGGGACAGGGGAGTAGTGGTCACCACCCGGCCCACCCCGCCCATTGTTCCGGCACGTGGCGTGCGCCAAGAGCTGCAACTCATCCGGCTTGACCACGACCTGTTGGCCTGCCTGGTGGGGCAGGTGGCGGCGGGACGGCTGCGCACGCGTGTGGCGGCCACGATGCCGTTGACCGAGGCGGCCGACGCCCACCGGCGGGTCATGGCCGGCGGCCTGCGCGGAAAGATCGTGCTGACAGTCGGCTGAGCGGAAGCGCAGCACGTGACGCCGGGTCAGCCCGACCGTGTCGGCGCGCAGGAGGTCCGGTCCAGGTGCGGATCGGCCTCCGCGCGGATCGTGAGGCAGTGCGTGGGGATCGTGTCGACCATCGTGCCGGCGCCGTTCGGGCATCGGTAACGGACCAGCGCCGCCCATTCGCCGGCGCCCTCGACCACTCCCGCGCGACGGGTGCCGTTCCGGTGCACCCACACCGGGTCGCCCGGCCGGCACGCCACCGCGGGTGCCGAGGCGGTCGGCTCCGGCGGCGACACGGGCGTGGCAGCCGGCCGGTACGTCTCGGTGTGGTCGCCGCTCGCGGTGGCCACCACCCAGGTGATACCGGTCTTGTCGGTGGTGCTCGCGTGCCGCTTGGCGCTGAACATCGCCTGGTCCGCGCGTTGCAGCAGGTGGACAAGGTCGGCGGAGGGCCCGGCCGGCACGACGCCGATCGAGGCGGTGACGGACAGCGGGCGGCCCTGCACGTCGATCGGGGGCGCGATCGCCGCGCTCAGCGAGTCGGCCACCCGGTGCCAGCACACCTCCGGGGCGTCCGGGCGCGGGACGCGCGGCAGCGCCGCGAACTCGTCACCGCCGAACCGGGCCACCAGGTGACCGTCGAGGCAGGCGGCCATGCGGCGCGCGACGACGCGGAGGACCTCATCGCCGGCGTCGTGCCCGTACGTGTCGTTGATCGGCTTGAAGCCGTTGAGGTCGAGGATCAGGACGGCCGCCGAGCAGTCCTCGCTGTGTAGCAGCTCGGGGGCGAGGGAGTGGAAGAGGCGGCGGTTGGCGAGTCCGGTGAGCTCGTCGTGGCCGGCCATCCATCGCAGCGAGGCGCGCTCCTGCTCGAGTTGCTGGACGTGCGCCGCCAGCTGATCGATGCGAGCCTGGAGACGGGCGGTTTCGGCCTCGGTCCGCAGCTCTGCGTTGTCCGGCAGGACACCGCCCGTGTCGGCGGCGGCAGGATCGAGGATCCGCATCGGGCCGTCCTCTCAGAACTGCGGCGGACCAGCGGGGGCTGTCGAGCCGACGAGGAGGGCCCGTCAAGCTCCACAGAGGAATCATGGCAGTCGGCCGAGGTGCGTGCAAGATTTCACGCCGACAACTGTCGCGATGACATGATGCATCGGAGGCCGGTTTCGGCTACTCTAGGTGCGCGCTTCTTGCGTGATGAAAGAGTCGCGCGTCTATTTACGCGTTGATCGTGTACTCAAAGCGGGCGTTGAGTGACACACTGGCCACAGGATTCGTGGCACGTCGGTTACGCATAGTGATCAGCTCTAGGGGGAGGGCAGTGATGAGCAGCGAAACCGGCTGGATCATTTCCAGTAGGTCGACAGGCAACGGCGGCAGTTGCGTCGAGGCCCGCCGCCGGGACGGCCTCATCGAGGTCCGCAACAGCAAGGCACGCGAGGCCGGCACCGTGGTGTTCACGCTGGAGGAGTGGGACTCGTTCCTGTTCGGCGCCAAGCGCGGCGAGTTCGACCAGCTCCTGACCGACTGATCGCGGCGACCTCGACCTCGCTGTGTGGACGGTCAGCTCAAGGCAGGCGGCCCACACCGACGTAGAAGCTTGATTTCTCCGGCTTGTCCTTGAACTCGTCGACCATGCCCGGGTCCGGCCGCCAGGCGTTGAGCCAGACGAGGCCAGGCTCGACCATCTCGAACCCGTCGAACAACCGGGCCACGTCACTCTTCTTGCGGGGAACGAGCGGCGTCGTGGTCTGCTGGCGGTACTCCTTCTGAGTCTTCTCCCAGAGCCGCTCGTCGACGATCAGCTCGTCGATCGTCGCGTGCGCGACCACGAGGTGGCTGCCGGGCGCAAGCGCGGAGCGGAACGTGGCCACTATGTCACCTACCTCGTCGGAGTCTTCGACGAAGTGCAGCACCGCGACCATCAGTACGGCTATCGGCTGGTCGAAGTCGAGCAGATCGCGTACCTGCGGGTGGTCGAGGATGGCCTGCGGCTCCCGTACGTTCGCGCGGATGGCGGTGGCGTACTGATTGCCCTCGAGCAGTTCCAGACTCTCCGACACCGCGTCGGGATCGATGTCCACGTAGACCACCCGGGAGCCCGGGACCTCCGCCTGCGCGATCTCGTGGACGTTGCCCTCGGTGGGGATGCCGGAGCCGATGTCGAGAAACTGGTGCACGCCGACCGATGTCAGGTAGCGGACGGCGCGGGCGAGGAACGCCCGGTTGTCCCGGGCGATCGTGCGCAGCCTCGGGGTCCGCTCCAGGAGGGCCTTAGCCACCTCGCGGTCCGCCGGGAAGTTGTGGATCCCGCCCAGGTAGTAGTCGTACAACCGGGCAGCCGTGACGGGCTTCCGATGGGCATCCTGGGCGCCGCGGCCCGCGCTTGTCACGTCGTTCCCCACTTCGTCACCGGAACTCTCCGACCGGTACGGATTCCTTGTTGATGAGATCGAAGATCCGCCGGTACTCATCGACCTCGGCCTGCTCCTCCAGGTAGAGAGCACCGACGTGGGACTCCAGGTAGACCACGTCGGGATCGTCCGGGTCGTCGAACTCCAGAATCCGGAAGGCGCCGGCCATCGCCGCGTGCGCCCCGACTGAGAACGGCAGCACCCGGATGTCGACCGTGGGCTCTTGAGACAGCCGCTGCAGATGCTCGATCTGCCCCTTCATCACCTGTTCGCCGCCGACCGGCCGGGTCAGTGCCCCCTCACCGAGCACCGTCACGAGGCGGATCGGAGGGTTGCGAGCGAAGAGCGTCTTCTGCCGCTGCATGCGGAGCTTGATGTGGCGCTCGGCGGCCTCCGAGTCGGCCGGCTGCTCGGCGCCGAAGACGGCTCTCGCGTAGTCGGTGGTCTGCAGCTCGCCGGGAACGACCTCGCCGTCGTACCCGAACATGCGGGACGCGGACGCCTCCAGCCCGACGTACAGCTTGAACCACTCGGGGATGACCGGGCTGGCGTCCCACCACTCCTGCTGCGACGTGCCCAGCGCGAGGTCGGCGAGCGCGTCGGTGATGCTCTGGTCCGCGCCGTAGAGCCAGCAGAGCGCGCGTACGTTGGCCCCGGTGACCGGCACCTTGCCCGTCTCGATGCGGTGCAGCGTCGGCTCCGAGATGCCCAGCCGCGCTTCCACCACATCACGCCGGCTCATCCCGGACGCCGTGCGCAGCCGCGTCAATCGCCGCCCCAGCGCCCGCCGCACGACGCGTTGGCCTGTGACCGGCACGCCTTACCTCCGCCTCGCGAGCCTCTGTGGACGGTGACGCGGACCACCGTACCGCGTACTCCCGGCGCATGTCGCGACGGCAGGCGGATCCGGTACGCAGCCGGATCAGCAGGGTGCCCGGCTCAGGGTCAGCTCCGGGAGAGGGCCGAGCGGGCGGCCGGGACGGCTCTGGCCCGGTCCGCGGGGACCAGGCCGAGCCGGGTGCGCCGGTCGAGCAGGTCCTCCTCGGTCAGCGCGCCCTCGTGGAGCACCGCGAAGAGCAGCTCGGCGCCGGTCACCTCGACGCCCGGCGCGACCGGCTCGCGCAGCGCCGGATCGGCCGCGCCGAGGGCGTGCACCGCCGGGGCCTCGGCGCCGTAGCGGGCGACGAGCCGCTGCGGCACGGCGAGCCGCGCCAGGCGCGCCGGTGCCGCGGCCCCGACGAGGGGGAGCCGGGCGGTGCGGCAGGGCCCGGCGCTCAACCCCGCGTGGGTCACCGCGGCGTCGACCGCCTCGGCTGCCATCCTCCGGTACGTCGTGAGCTTGCCTCCGACGACTGTGGTGACACCGGCGGCGGAGGTACGTACGGCGTGCCGCCGGGACAGATCGGCGGTGGCGCCCGCGCGTCCCGCCAGCAGCGGCCGCAGGCCGGCGAACGTCCCCACGACGTCGGCCTCGGTGACCGGCGCCTCGAGGGCCGTGGCGAGCACGTCGAGCAGGAACCCCACCTCGGCCCGGCTGGGCTGCGGCACGTCACTCACCGGGCCGTCGACCGGTTCGTCGGTGAGGCCCGCGTAGATGAGCCCGCCGGGCTGCGGGAGCGCGAAAACGAACCGGTTGGTCTCGCCCGGCACCGGCACCGTCAGCGCCGCCGCGGGATGGCCGAGGGCCGCGGCGCGAAGCACGAGATGCGTGCCGCGCGACGGGCGGAGGCGAACGGCCGGATCCAGCTGCCCGGCCCAGACGCCGGTGGCGTTGACGACGGCTCGCGCGTGGATATCGTGGTGAGCGCCGGTCATCGTGTCCCGCACGGTGGCGCCGCGCCCGTGCAGGGCTTTCGCCGCGCAGTGGGTGACGATGCGCGCGCCGAGACCGGCTGCCGTCCGCGCGAGCGCCACGACCAGCCGGGCGTCGTCGACCAGCTGCCCGTCCCATTGCAGCAGGCCGCCCCGCAGACCGGTGCGGCGCACGGCCGGGGTGAGCCGCCGGACCTCGGCGGCGGAGATGCGCCGGGACCGGGGGAGCGCCGCCCGGGGAGTGCCCGCCGCGACCCGCAGGGCGTCGCCCGCGGCGAAACCGGCCCGCGCCAGCCACGCCTTGGCGCCGGGCACGAAGGGCGTGAGCGGCAGGACGAACGGCAGGGCGCCGACCAGATGCGGGGCCGTACGCCGCAGCAGCACGTCCCGCTCGGCCGCGCTCTCGAAGGCAAGCCCGACGTGCCCGCCCGCGAGATACCGCAGTCCACCGTGGACCAGCTTCGAACTCCAGCGCGAGGTGCCGTACGCGAGGTCCCCGGCGTCGACGGCGGCGACGGACAGTCCCCGCGCGGCGGCGTCCAGCGCGACCCCCGCGCCGGTCACGCCGAGGCCGACCACGAGCAGGTCGACGGTGCTGCCGCCGGCCAGCTCGGCCAGCTCCCGCTCGCGGCGCGCCGCGGACAGCGACGTGCTCACGGCCGCAGGTGCCGGTCGAGGAGCAGGCGCAGCTCGTCGTCGAGGGCCTCCTCCGTGATGTCGGTGCCGGTTCCGCCGGGCCCGGTCATCGTGGCCGCGGAGACGACGAACCCGTGCACGGCCAGGACAGCCGCGCGCGCCAGCAGCACCGGTTCCTGCGGGCGCAGGGAGCCGTCGTCCCGGCCCTCGGCGATCGACGCCACGAGGTGCTCGAGGATGGCGTCCTGCACGCTGCCCCTGCGATCGACCAGATAGGGGAGCAGAACCTCGGGATCGAGCTCGACGACTCGGCGGAACATGGCGTGCCGGCGCAGCGCGCGGGCGCCTCGGACCAGCCCGTCGACGATGCGCTCGCGGGCCGTCGCGCCTTCGGCTTCCGCCTCGGCGGTGAGGGCCAACGCGCTCCACTCGCGGGTCATGAGGTCGGCCATCAGCGTCGCCATGTCGGGCCAGCGCCGGTACATCGTCATGCGGGAGACGCCCGCCCGCCGTGCCACGTCCGTCAGGGTCGTGCGGCGCAGGCCGACGGCGAGCACACAGTCTCGGGCGGCGTCGAGGAGCGCGCCGTCGGCACTGTTATGCATGAGAACCACTGTTACGAATTGACGTCATGTGTAACAGTGTAACTCATGACTGCCTTCCGCTGGGGAGACCCGGCCGACGCCGTGACCCTGCCGTCCGCCGTCCGCGACCTGCTCGCGGCGGCCCTCGGGGTGACCGGGCCGCGCCCGGTGACCGATCCGGTGCTGCCCGCGCCGGCGCCACTTCCGCCGTTCCCGGGCCTGGACGTCTCGCCGGAGGCGCGGTTGCGGCACGCCGCCGGCATGTCCACGCAGGACCTGCTGACCGCCCGCGGCGGCGCGGTGCCGGATGCGCCCGACGGCGTGACGCGGCCGGCGTCGCACGACGAGGTGCTCGAGGTGCTGCGGCTCGCCACGGAACACCGGGTCGCCGTCGTGCCGCACGGCGGCCGGACGTCCGTCGTGGGCGGGCTGCGGGCGGTTCGCGACGGCTACACCGCGGTGGTGGCCCTGGATCTCAGCGGCCTCGACCGGTTGCTGCGCCTGGACCCAATCTCGCGGACGGCGACCTTCGAGGCGGGAGTTCCCGGTCCGCGCGTCGAGGAACTGCTGGCTGCGGAAGGGTTCACGCTCGGCCACTTCCCGCAGTCCTTCCAGTACGCGACGCTCGGCGGCTTCGCGGCCACCCGCTCCAGCGGCCAGGCGTCGGCGGGGTACGGCCGCTTCGACCAGATGGTCGTGGCGCTGCGGGCGGCGACCGGTGCCGGCACCCTCGAGCTCGGTCGCGCACCACAGTCGGCGGCCGGGCCGGACCTGCGCCAGCTGCTGCTCGGCTCGGAGGGCGCCTTCGGGGTGCTCACCGAGCTGACGGTGCGGATCCGTCCGCGGCGGGAGCTCACGTATGCCGGCTGGGCCTTCCCGTCGTTCGAGGCCGGCATGCGCGCGGTTCGCGCACTGGCCCAGGACGGGCCGTTGCCGGCGGTGCTGCGGCTCTCGGACGAGGCCGAGACGGCCATCAACGCGGCGACCGGCTCGGGTGCGGAGGCAGCCGGCGGCTGTCTCGCCGTCGTGGGTCACTTCCCCGAGGCCGACCCGTCCGGACGGCTCGCGCAGTACGGGGGTGAACCGCTCGGCGAGGAGCCGGGACAGGTGTGGGCGGCCGGCCGGTTCCGGGCGCCGTACCTGCGCGACGCGCTGCTCGACGCCGGGGCCCTCGCCGAGACGGCGGAGACCGCGGCCTTCTGGGACCGGCTGCCGCAGACGTACACGGCGGTGCGCGACTCGCTGACCGGTGCGCTCAGCGAGGCCGGCACGCCACCGCTGGTCATGTGCCACATCTCCCACGTGTACGAGACGGGCGCGTCGCTCTACTTCACGGTCGTGGCCGCCCAGGCGCAGGACCCGGTGGCCCAGTGGTGGCGGGCGAAGGCGGCGGCCGGCGAGGCGATCGTCGCGTCCGGCGCGACCATCAGCCACCACCACGGCGTCGGCCGCGACCACCGTCCCTGGTACGCGCAGGAGATCGGACCCGTCGGCACAGCCGTGCTGCACGCGGTCAAGCGCGCTGTCGACCCGGGCAACGTGCTCAACCCCGGAATCCTGCTCCCGTGATGCGCGAGACGTTCACCGCGGTCGTCAACCCCGCTGCGGGCCGGGGCACCGCCGCGGCAACGATGATCACGCTGGCCCGTCACCTGCGGGACACCGGGGCGCGCGTGCAGGTCGCGTACAGCCGAGGGTTGGACCATGCCACCGAGCTGGCCGCCGCGGCAGCGGGCCGGGGCGACACGGTGCTGGCGGCCGGCGGCGACGGGCTCGCCGGGGCGGTGGCCGCCGGGCTGACCGGCACCGCGGCCGAGCTGGGCGTGGTCCCGGCCGGCCGCGGCAACGATCTGGCTCGCGCGGTGCCGCTGCCGCGCGAGGACCCGGCGACGTTCGCCGCGGCCCTGCGCGAGCGACCGAGCCGCCCGGTCGACGTGGCGATGGCCGCGGAACGCGTCGTGCTCGGCAGCGTCTGCGCGGGCCTGGACGCCGCGGCGAACGACGCGGCCAACCGCTGGCGACTGCCGCGCCGGCCCGTCGCGTACCAGATCGCGGCGGCCGGCGTTCTCACCCGCTGGCGGGCGATCACCTACGACCTGGTCGTCGACGGGGTGCCCGAGCGGCTGCGCGGCCACACGGTCGTGATCGCCAACAGCCCGTGGTACGGCGGCGCGCTGCGGATCGCCCCGGCGGCACTGCTCGACGACGGCCTGCTCGACCTGGTCACGGTCGGCGAGATGGGACGCCACCGCCTCGTGCCCGTCCTGGCCGCCATGCGCCGCGGCGCGCACGTGACGATGCCCGGCATCACGTCCCGCCCGATCCGCGAGGTCACCGTCGCCACCGACCGTCCGCTTCGCTGCTACGCCGACGGTGAGCCGCTGCCGCCCGGCCCCGTCACGGTCCGGGTGCGGCCCGCCGCCCTCCGGCTGATCGGTGCCTGAGTAGGCTGGCAGCGTGTTCGCGCTCGTGGTCCGCTTCGACTGCCGGGACGAGATCGCGGCGGCCCGCTTCGACGAGCTGACCGCCGAGGCCGTCCGGCTCGTCACCGAACGGGAGCCGGGCACGCTGGTCTACGCGACCGCGGCGGTGGAGGGCGAGCCGCTGGCGCGGGTCTTCTACGAGGTCTACCGGGACCGGGACGCGTTCGCGGCGCACGAGCAGGCCGAGCACGTCCGGGAGTTCCACGCCCGCAAGGACCCGCTCCTGACCGGCACCCGCGTCGAGTTCCTCACCCCCGGCGCTGCCAAGGGACTGACCGCTCGGCCTTGAGCGGTCGTACCACCGCACCGACGACTACGGGACGGTCTGTTCCCACCGTCACGCCGCCGTCGGCGGCCGGGTCTACGCGGACGCGCCGAGCGGGGGTGGAGTGAATCCGCCGAACTCGCGCTCGAGCAGCTCGGCGAAACGGATCGGTGTGTGGTCCTCCAGGAGCGGGCCGATCAGCTGGACGCCGATGGGCAGCCCCTGCGCCGAGCGGGTGACCGGCACCGCGGTCGACGGGAGGCCGGGCGCCGTGGCGATGCCGCCCCACGCCGACTGGTCCAGGTAGTCGTGCTCTTCACCGTCGATCGGGATGCCGCGCTTGATCATCGGTTCGCTGTGATCGTGCGGGAAGGCGGGGGTCGAGAACACCGGCGCGACCACGATGTCGACGTCGGTGAACAGCTCGGCCCACTGGGCCCGCTGGACGGCGCGGACAGTGTCGGCCGCGACCCAGTCGCGATGGCTCAGGACCACACCCCGGGCCCGCTCGGCGGACAGCGACGTGTCCGACGGGTCGAGTGCGGCCGCGGCCTCGACACCGGCCGCGTAGACACGGGGCGGGAATCCCGCCGCGATGCCCGACTGGAGCAGGCGCATGTAGCAGCGGGCGCCCGCGGCCAGATCGGGCAGGTGCGGGCTGTGCCGCCGGACCGTCACCCCGGACGCCTCCAGCCGGGTCGCGAGGTCGTCGATCGCGGCGCGCACCTCGGACGAGACCGAGATGAGCGGATGCGTCCCCAGGATCAGGACCCGGAACGCGCCAAGATGGTCGTGCCGGGCCGGGCGCAACGCAGTCCGGTACGCGATGCCGGGGCCTGCCTCGTCGGGATCGCAGAGCAGGCGGACCATCATCGCGAGGTCGGCCGCGCTGCGGGCCATCGGTCCGATGACGCCCAGGTCGCCGCCGAACTCGGGGAGCGGCCGGGTGCCCGGGAACGTGTGCCCCCGCAACGGGAGCAGGCCGATCGAGGGCTTGTGCGCGTACACCCCGCAGAAGTGCGCCGGCACGCGCAGCGAGCCGCCGATGTCCGAACCCGTCGACAGGGCGCCGAAGCCGGCGGCGAGGGCGGCGGCCGAGCCGCCGGACGAGCCACCCGGCGTACGCCCGAGATCCCACGGATTGTTCGTGGTGCCGTGGATCGCGTTGAAGGACTGGAACTCGCCGAGCCCGAGCGGCACATTCGTCTTGCCGAGGAGCACGGCCCCGGCCGCCCTGAGCCGGGCGACCGCGACCGCGTCGGAGGCGGCCACGTGGTCCTTGAACTGCGGGAAACCCCAGGTCGTGGGCAACCCCTCGACGTCGATCGAGTCCTTGACGGTCATCGGTACGCCGAGCACGGGCCCACTCTCACCCCGGGACCGCGCCGCATCGGCCGCACCCGCCGCCGCGAGGGCCCGGTCGAAGTCGGGCGCGCAGATCGCGTTGATGTCGCCGTCGAGTCGTTCGATCCGAGCGATCGTGGCTGTGGTGAGCTCGACCGCTGACACTTCCCCGGCATCCATCGCCGCGGCCAGTTCGGCTGCGGTTGCGTACGCGTAGTCGGTCACGCCCCACAGCTTGCCTCATGGTGCCCGGCTCGCGGAGCCCTTGTGGACGCGGGCGGAACGGCCGGCAGCCCTTGGATGCGGCTAGCTCCAGACCTCTTCGGCGGTCTCGGCGATGAGCCGCAGCTTGGCGACCTCCTGGTCGTAGGAGAGCACGTTGCCCTCGACGGTGGAGGAGAAGCCGCATTGCGGGGACAGGCAGAGCTGCTCGAGCGGCACATACCGGGCGGCCTCGTCGATGCGGCGCTTCAGCGTGTCCTTCGACTCCAGTTCGCCGCGCTTGGTGGTGACCAGGCCGAGCACCACCATCTTGCCGGGCGGCACGAACCGCAGCGGGGCGAAGCCGCCCGAGCGCTCGTCGTCGTACTCCAGGAAGAAGCCGTCCACGGCCAGTTCGCTGAACAGCGCCTCGGCGACGAAGTCGTAGCCGCCCTCGGCGGCCCACGACGAGCGGAAGTTGCCGCGGCACATGTGCGTGGTGACCGCCAGCCCGGCCGGCCGGTCCTGGATCGCGGCGTTGATCTGCCGGATGTAGCGCAGGTGCTGGTGCTCGGCGTCGTCGCCGCGGGAGCTGAGCAGAGCGCGCTGGGCGGGATCGTTGAGGTAGGCCAGGCTGGTGTCGTCCAGCTGCAGGTACCGGCAGCCCAGGTCGTGGACCCGGCGCACCTCTTCGGCGTACGCGGCGCTGAGGTCCGCCCAGAACCGGTCCTCGTCCGGGTACACCGCCGGATCGATGGCCGCCCGGCCGCCGCGGTAGTGCACCATGCTCGGCGAGGGAATGGTCAGCTTCGCCGTCACGCCGGGGCCGACGGTCCGCGCGAGGAACGCGAACGCCTCCCCGAAGATGGTGTCGGTGAGCCGGACCGGCGCGTCGACGGCCAGCGCGGCGGACTCGAAGTCCAGCTCGCCGTCCGCATTGCGGAAGTGCACCTGGATCTTCTCCTCGGTGCGGCTGATGCCGCCCAGCTGGTAGATGAAGTCCATGTGCCAGGACGTACGCCGGAACTCGCCGTCGGTCGCCGAGCGCAGCCCGACGTCGCGCTGCATGGCGACCGCCTCGCGGATCGCGTCGTCCTCGACGGCGCGCAGGTCATCGTCGCCGATCTTCCCGGCCGCGTGCTCCTCGCGGGCCCGCAGCAGGCGCGCGGGCCGGAGCAGGCTGCCGACATGATCCGCCCGGAAGGGCGGGGCGTCGCGGAGTGTCATCGTCGATACCCCCTCGGTGCGACAGCCTACGTCCGCGCGCCGTCCTCCGGCATCTCCAGATTGTCCCGGCGCTCCCGCCGCGGGGAGCCAGATCGGACGGTCTCTCGGTCGCGGCTCTTGCCCGTGTTCTCGGCAGGAGATGGTGGGGATCTTGTTGGTCTCGGCACCGCAGACCGGGACTCGTCCCGGCGGCGCGCAAGGAAGCGGTAACCCACCCGGACGCCGCGCGGCCCACGCGCAGCGCGGCGGGAATCTCCGTCCTTTGGAGCGGAGAGGATGTCAAGTCGCGATCCGGTACCCGATCCCGGCTTCCCGGATCCGGCCGAGGTCATCGGGAGTGATTCGCGTGCCGGTGAACCGCTCGACCGCGACCAGCCCCTTTTCGACGCGGTCGCCGGCCTCCGCGAAATCGAGCCCGTCGAGGGCCGCGGCGACCTCCGCCGGCACGTCCTCGCGTCCCCACGGCTCGAAGGCGGCGAGCAACCGGCCGCGCTCCGCCAGGGACAGCTGGGTGAGCGCGTTGACGTTCCAGAACATGCTGGCCGCCCGCCCGCCGGACGACGCGGCGACGAGGACCTCCGGTCGCGTACCTCGGAAGCCGTTCTCCTCGACCACGAGCACGGCGGCGCCCGTGTCGAGCAGGGTCACCCACGGGTCGTGGGAGGACTGCAGCGACAGATCACGCAGGATGGCGTCGATCGGCTCGGGCCGCCGGGGATCGGCGCCGAACGCGCGTAGCGCCTGATCGGCCGTCGCCCCGGTGATGACGGTGACCGTCGCCGCCATCGCGAGCGGACTGCGCCGCACCCACCGGTACGCATGTTCCGGCCGGGGCGGGCGTACCGGTTCCGGCTCGCCGCGGAGCCGGTGCCCCAACCGGTCGGTGCGCCTGTGCACGATGTCGGGCGCCGGCGGCGCCGCCCAGACGACGAGCTTGTGACGCTCGTACTCGGTGTCGTTGTCGTCGCGTCCCCGGGCATGGACCCGGACGCGGTAGTCGCCGGGCCACGGAGGGGTCTGCCGGTTCAGCCCGCGTCCCTCGGGGCTGCCCGGTCCCATCAGGCCGGCGTGGCCTTCGGTGGCGTGCCAGCCGACCTCGACCGTTTCCTCCCAGCCCGGCTCCAGCTCGTCGGGTGCGCTTTCCAGCACCTCCAGCTCCACGTTCACCCGGCCGCGCTCGACACCGGTGTGCACCACGATTCCGTCCTCGGTGACGGCGACCAGGCCGTTGCCGGAGAAGTCGGCGTGCCGCGGGAAGGCCTGCTCGACCAGGGCGAACCGATGTCCCGCCACCTCCACCGAGGTAACGGAATGACGGGGGAGGAGGTACTCCGCACGGACCTTGGCGAGCAGCGCCGCCCCGTACGCCTGTGGCATGGGTTTCTCCCGCAGCAGCAGAGCCGCCGCGCCGACTCCCAGACCGACGGTCGCCGCGGCCCGCTCCACCATGGGCGGCGGATCGGCCTGATCCATGACTACGCGCGCCACGGCCACCGCCAGCGCCAGGTGAGCGGCCCCGTGCGCGGCCGCAATCGACGCTTCCCCGGCGGCGTCCGGCGCGACGGCGAGCGACTCCGCGAGCGCCGGGTGCGCGGCGATCCGGCGTACGAGCTGAAGCGTGCGGTCGGCCAAGCCGGGGCGCAGACCCTCCAGCACGCGGACGGCGGAGGTGGCCTCGCTCTCGTGCCCGCCCGAGGCGATCCATGCGTACCGGCCGTCCGGCGGCCACGGCACACCCGACAGCAGACCGGGTAGATCGGTGCCGGCCAGCTCGGCGACGCCGAGTTCGAGCGCGCCGAGCAGGCGTTCCACCGGCAGAGGTCCCAGCGCCTGCAATGCCGTCAGGCTCGCAGGCTCGCCATCGGCCGGGTGCTGCGGCCGGCGGTTCCCCGGACCGTGGCGGTCCACCTCCGCCGGGGCGCCCAGACGTCCGAGCAGCCGGGCCGGCGAGGCGGGAATCCGTTGCCGGAGGGCGGGCATCGCCGGCACGACCACCCGCGCGAGGTCGTCGAGCGGCGCGTCGAGATCACCGGTCATCCGACGACCATAGCCAAACGCCGCTTTCCCGTTCCCCCCGTCGGCTCACGGCACCCGGGGCAGAGACGGGTGCCGCCGTGACGTACCGACGACCATCCCGGAGGGATGACGCCGCGCTGCCCCGGAGGCCGCACCATCGGAGGCCGGGCCGCCGCCCGGACGGCGGCCTCCGGAGGGCGGGCGCGGTGCCGGCACGGCGGGTTCTCATACTGCTCCCGGCGCTCGTCGTGACCTGCCTCGCCGCCGTTCATCCCACCGGAATGATTCCGCCGTCAGCCGGTGCCGCGAAGCTGAAGGACCGTACGAGTCTCGTGGAGGTTGCTTGTGAACGGCTGGTTGCTGTGGGGACTTGTCCTGCCCGTTCTGCTGGTCGTCGCGGGAGTGATCACTCTGCGACGCCGGAAGGGCGGCGGCTGAGCGCAGCAAGGCTCGGTCGGCGAGCACAGAGTCGTCAGGGCGCTGTGCGTTCGATCCAGCCGTGTTCCAGTGCCCGTACGACGGCGCCCGTACGACTGGTCGTCTGGGTCTTGCGGAGCGCCGACCCCACGTGCTTCTCCACCGTCTTGGGGGAGAGGAACAGCACAGCCGCCACCTCCCGGTCGGTCCGGCCCTGAGCCAGCAGCGTCAGGACTTCCGTCTCCCGGGGACTCAACGGCGACGGCACGGCGGCAACCGGCAACGCGGCCGCCGGCCGGTTGATACCGGCGGCATAGGGGACGTCCGCTCGGACGACCGTGCCCCAGCCGGGGACCCGGTCCACCGAGACCGCCCCGCCCGCGGCGGCAAGCAGCTGCGACCATGAATTGGTGCCCAGGCCGAGCGGGTCCGGGTGCGCACTCGTGTGCCCGGCGAGCGACGAGTCGTCCTGCACGAGCAGCCGCAGACCCTCTGCCCGGTAGACGACGGCGACGTGGACCCGGCTGACCCCTTCGCTGCGCGAGGCGGCGAGGGCGGCGACCGTGACCACCTCGGCGGCGACCTGCGCCACGTCTTCGCCGAGCGGGCGGGCGGTCCCCACCTCGGTGACCCGCGTCGCGATCCGGGTGAGTTCCGCCTGGGCGGTGAAGCGCTCACGGATGACGCGGGCGAGCAGAGGTTGCCCGGTGCCGCCGGCCCGGAGAATGGCCCCGGCTCCGGCCTGGCTCAGCACCTCGAGGGCGTCGATCTCGCTCGCGGAGTAGCGTCGGGACTCGCCGGCGAACCCGACGTTGACCGCGATGACCTCGCCGCGCCACCACATGGGGACGGCGACCGCCGACCCCCGGCTGGCGCGGTGTCCGGGTGGCAGATGCCGCCGGAACACCTGCTCGTAGCTGGGCAGGACGACCGGGCGGCGGTGGGCGAAGGCTTCCCCCGTCGCACCCTCGTCGAGCGGGAAGCTGCGACCCAGCTTGCACGGGACGCCGATCTCGGCCACCTTGCTGTACGTCCCGCTGCGGGCGTCGACGAGGGAGACGCTGCCCGCGATCCCCGGCACCACTCCGCTGCTCGTCAGGAGTAGATGGCGCAACACCTGGGCCAAGCCTTGACCCGAGTAGAGACCACTGACGGCGACGTCCAGCGGTGGGCGGCCGTCGCCCGGCGCACCTCGCCCCTCGTGCCGCATGGTTTGGACGGTAGAAGGACCGCACGAGCAGACGCAATGGACAGGGCGAACGCCGGATCACGCCCCATATGAAAGGACGTCCACCGGGAGACTGGGGAATTTCCCCCATGGTTGGGCTGCGGCGACGAGGGCTTTACTGACCAGGCGCCTCGCCACTCGACCGGCAGGGAGGAACCCGGTGCCCGTCGTCCCGATGAAAGAGATGCTGGACCGTGCGCTTGCCGACAGGTACGGCGTCGCGGCGTTCAACATCCTCAACGACCTCACGATCGAGGCAGTCCTCGCCGCCGCGACCGAGGAGAACGCTCCGGTCATCCTGCAGACCTCTGTGAAGACCGTGCGGTCGTACGGTCGCCGGCAGCTCTTCGGAATCTTCGAGGCCCTGGTCCGGAACGTGCCGGTGCCGGTGACGCTGCACCTGGACCACTGCCCCCACCGTGAGGTGATCAGCGACTGCCTGGCCGGTGGGTGGAACAGTGTCCTGTTCGACGCCCACGAGCTCGATGTCGCGGAGAATCTGCGCCAGACCACGGAGGTCGTCGCCGAGGCCCGCAGAACGGGCGCGCACGTCGAGGGTGAGATCGAGGGCATCCAGGGCGTGGAGGACGACATCGGCTCGGACGAGGCCTCCCACGTCCAGAGTCTCGAGGTCGCCGTCGACTTCATCAAGCAGACCGGCGTCGACTGCTTCGCCCCGGCCATCGGCAACGCGCACGGGCAGTACAAGTCCGCGCCCGTCCTCGATCACCAGCGGGTGTCCGACCTCGTCGAGGCGACGGGCGTCCCGATGGCCCTGCACGGAGGCACCGGCCTCTCGGACGAGCAGTTCACCGACCTCATCTCCCGGGGGTGCGCGAAGGTCAACATCTCCACGGCGCTGAAAGAGAGCTACATGAAGGAGAGCCTGAGGTTCCTCAAGGCAGCCGAGGTGCAGGACAAGTGGGACCCACCCTCGCTGTTCAGCGCGCAGCGGGGCGCGGTCATCGAGATGGCCAAGCGGCACATCCGGCTCTTCGGTGGCTCGGGGCGTGCCTGGTGACCGGCTTGGTCTTCGACTGCGACGGTGTCCTGGCGGACACCGAGCGCGACGGACACCTACCCGCCTTCAACGAGACCTTCGAGCACTTCGGGTTGCCCGTACGGTGGAGCGAGGACGAGTACGCCGAGAAGCTGAGAATCGGCGGCGGCAAGGAGCGGATGGCCAGCCTGTTCGCCGACCCGGAGTTCATCCGTGCCGCGGGCATCCCGGAGGACGAGGACGCGCGCAAGGACCTCCTGGCCCAGTGGCACAAGACCAAGACCGCCGCGTTCAAACGACTGGTGTCCGAGGGCCGTATCCCCCCGCGGCCGGGCATCTCCCGGATCATCCCGGCGGCGCTCGAGGCAGGCTGGACCGTCGCGGTCGCCTCCACCTCGGCGGAGGAGTCGGTACGAGCCGTCCTCGAGAACGCCGTGGGCAAGGAGGTGGCCGACCGGGTCCCCCTGTTCGCCGGCGACGTCGTCCCGGCGAAGAAGCCCGACCCCGCCATCTACCGGCTCGCCGTCTCGCGGCTCTCACTCGAACCCGGGGACACCCTGGTGGTCGAGGACTCCCGCAACGGCTTGCTGGCCGCTACCGGGGCGGGGCTCGCGTGCCTCGTCACCGTCAACGGTTACACCCGCGACGAGGACTTCACCGAGGCCGTGCTCGTCGTCTCGGAGCTCGGCGACCCCGGTCGCCCGCCTGTGCAGGTGCTGGCCAACCGGAGCAAGGCGAGCCCGGGGGAGTACCTCACGCTGGAGGACCTCAGCTCCTGCTTGCAAGCGCAACCGGACGAGGGAGGGACCACGTGAGCAGCGACGCGCTGGAGCGGACCGAGCTGGTGGTGCGCACGGTCGCCGAGACGGCGGTGGAGAACGAGAGGTACTTCGGTGACCTCGACGCCGTCGTCGGTGACGGCGACTTCGGTTACTCGCTCGCGAGGGGCTTCGAGAAGCTGCTGGAGGGTTGGGACGCCCTCGACCGTACCGATGTCGGAACGTTCTTGAAGAAGAGCGGTATGACCATCACCTCGCGGATCGGCGGCACCTCCGGGCCGATCTGGGGCACCGCCTTCATGCGGGCCGGCATCGCCGCAGGGGACAACGACGACATCTCGAGCGAGCAGGCGGTCGCCATGCTCCGGGCCGCCGTCGACGGCATCAAGGCCCGTGGGCAGTCCGACGTCGGCGACAAGACCCTGCTCGACGCGCTGGTGCCCATGACCGACACGCTGGAGCAGCAGCTGCACCAGGGCAGGTCCGCCGCGGAGGCCCTCACCGCGGCCGCGGCGACGACGCGCGAGGCGGCCGAGGCCACCAAGGACATGGTGGCCAAGCGCGGGCGGGCCGCCTACACCGGGGAACGCAGCAAGGGCTCAGTCGACGCCGGCGCGATGGCCGTGGCCGTGATCGTCGAGCGCATCAGCCAGGTCTGGTCCAGATAAGGAGCCATGTCGTGAAGAAGTTCGTCAACGACCCGAAGAACTTCGTACCCGAGATGCTGGAGGGCCTCGCCCTCGCCAACCCGGACACCCTCCGGTACGTGCCCGACTACAACCTCATCATGCGGGCCGACGCGCCGCGCGAGGACAAGGTGTCCATCGTCCAGGGTTCGGGCTCCGGGCACGAGCCCGCGCACGTCATGATCGTCGGCAAGGGCATGCTCGACGCCGCCTGTCCGGGCGACGTGTTCGCCGCGCCACCGATGGACTACGTGTACGAGACCACGAAGCTGCTGGCCTCTCCCAAGGGCGTGCTCCTGCTCGTGAACAACTACACCGGCGACCGGATGGCCTTCGACATGGGCCGGGAGATGGCGGAGTCCGAGGGCATCAAGGTCAAGGTGCTCACCATCAACGACGACGTGGCGGTCAAGGACTCCCTCTACACCGTCGGCCGGCGTGGGGTGGCAGGCAACTTCTTCGTCCTGAAGGCCGTCGGCGCCGCCGCGGAGCAGGGCGCCGACCTCGACGAGCTCATCCGCCTCGGGACGAAGGTCAACGACGTCACCCGCTCCTTCGGGGTCGCGCTCACGGCCTGCACCCCGCCCGCCAAGGGCAGCCCCCTGTTCGACCTGGGCGACGACGAGATCGAGTTCGGGGTGGGCATCCACGGCGAGCCCGGGCGGGAGCGGCGCAAGCTGTCGAACGCGGACGCGATCGTCGACGCCATGCTCGATGCGGTCGTCCCCGACCTCCCGTACAGCAGCGGCGACCGGGTCGCTCTCATGATCAACGGTCTGGGCGGAACACCCATCAGCGAGCTGTACGTCCTCTACCGGCGCGCCCACCAGCAGCTCGCCGACCGGGGCATCTCCGTCGGCCGCAGCTACGTCAACGAGTACTGCACGTCACTCGACATGGCCGGCGCCTCGCTCACCCTCGTCCGCCTCGACGACGAGATCGACCGGCTGCTGAGAGCGCCCGCCGAGGTCGCCGTACGCGTCTTCTAGCGCTCCAGTGGGTCGCCGGCGCGACCTTCGCCGCCGAGCGTTCGCGGACGGTGCCGGCGACGATCAGGCGTCGGTGATCGCGTGCGATTGCGGCCGAGGTCCGGGGCTTTCGACCAAATGTGGCCGGCCGCCACCGCGTTGTTCAGGTCATGTGGCGACGCGGGAACCGCCGGCGTCGGCGAAGACCATCTGGTAGTCGGCGGCGGACAGGGTGGCGTTGGCGCCGAGCATGATGCCGCCGATGTTCGGATCTTCCAGGAACAGCGAGTGCGGTTCGAGGACGATGCAGCCGACGGCCTGCGAACGCTGCATCTTGAGATTGCGGGCGGCGATGTTGGGCCTGGGTCTCGCCCGACGCCGTTGAGCGCCGCGGCACCTTGTCCGCGCGGCCGTCGCCGCCCGTGCGTGCAGGCCCGCTCGCCGGCTTGCCCGCCCGGGTACGACCGTGCCCACGCAGAGAGGACACCTCTTGGCCTGCGCCAGCTGCAGACGGCACGGCTTCGACGGATCCCTGACGACCTTCAGCATGATCAGGCCGAGGCCGACCGATTGTCCCGGCAATGCCGCCGGGAGACCGGACGCGGCGGTTGAGGCCGCAGCCCACCCTTTGGCTGCCGGCGCTAACCGTCGGTCCGGAGGTCGTGCGCCGGCGCGTGAACCGGCCCGAGCACGGTGCGGGCGGCTCGCCGTGCGTTGGTGTAGCTGCTGCGGCAGGCCTCCACGTCGCGGTGCACGGCAGGCGACTCGGCGACCACGGACCCGCCCGCGGCGTGCAGCAGCCACCGGAAGTGCATGCCCGCGTCGCGGACCACCTCGAGGTCGCCCCGACCTTCACGCAGCAGCGCGACCGCCTCCGGCCACGGCGGCCGATCCGCCCCCGTGGCCTCGTGGGCCAGCACCTCCGCCCCGGAAGGCGTGCGGCTGATGAGCCGCCACCGGCTCGGGTCGTCGCGGCGCGTGCCGAGCTTGATCATCTTCCCTCCCCGGTCGTGCGGGCGTCGTGCCCTCCGCCTACCCGGAGGCCGGCCGCGGAAACGCCGACCAGGCCGGATCCGACGTGGTCGTCCGTCCGGGGCGTGACCCGCCGCCCGGGGCCCGGACGACCGTTTGCCCGCCGGGCCCGCGGGTAGGGGCGCCCGTCGGCCGGACGGTGCTGCTCGGCGACGCCGCGTACGCCGTCTCGCTGCCGGCCGGGCAGGGCGCGTCCCCAGCCTTGGCCGGGCTGCCGCTCGCCGACCGGTTGGTCGTCGGGGCCCTGGCCGGCGAACCCACGGCGATGATCGCCTAGCAGGCGCGGAGGGCCGGCATCACCGGGTGACCGTCCGCAGGCGGGACGGCGGGGAAAATGTCCGCGGGGTCGCGTGTACGGGATACTCGGCGGGGTAGGTGCGGCGGCATGGACACAAACGATCGGATCCACGTCCCGGCGTGGCTGAGCGGCCTGGACGTCCCTGCGACCAAGCTCGACATCATCCGCCACGCGAAACGCAACACATGCCCGGCGGGCACGGTTGAGTCGCTCGCGGTGATGCCGGACATCAGCTACCGGAGCGTGGTGGAAGTGGCCACCATGCTGCCGAGGCGGCAGGAGGCCGGGTCCGGCGGAC